>JAKSDM010001252.1 GCA_022360135.1 Pseudanabaenales cyanobacterium
AGTCCAGTCGCAATGTTTGATCAAAACGTCGGTAATCGAAGGGAGGGCGTCAAAGCCATAGTTCGCCTGCATAGATAGTGTCATGCGGCGGCGGCAGAGGTCTACCAGGGTATGCGCCATCTCTGAGCGGACTGCATAGACGACTTGGGCCTTGATATCAGGCAGATAAGACACAATTGGCTGGGCTAAATCGGCGGACTCCTCCACTAACGCTAAGACTGCTAGCGCCTGGGCGCCATAAAGGCTAAACAGATAATCGATGGAGGCTTGAGGGATGAGATCGCGATAGTCCACCAGCGCCTGACTCATCCGTAAATCATTGGCTAAGATCGCCCCCGGCAGCAACTGAGACCGGGTCGGGCAAGGGGGAGGGTTCTGTCCGCGCTTGCGGTAAACGAGAGCAACCATTTCTTCCCCCACCTGTCGGTGAGTGGTCAATTTGCCGCCAATCAAGGAAATTAGGTTGGATACACCTTCTTTAGTGTGGTCATAGAGAATATGGCTGCGAGTGATGCTTCCTGGCTTTTTCCCCTCAGCATAGGGCAGAGGACGCACGCCAGAATAGGTGAAGCGGATATCCCGCCGCGTAATGCAGGCTTTGGGAATAACCCGATTGGTCTCAGCGATTAGGTAATCAACCTCCTCATCGGTCGCCTTGACTTTGTCAAGATCGCCTTCGTAGCGGAAGTCGGTAGTGCCAATCAGATACCTATTGATCCAGGGCAAGATGAAAATGGGACGCTTGTCGGCCTTGGCTTCTATGTATAGAGCAGTGCTAGGCGCCCCTGGAAACGGAGCGACGATGATGTGGCTGCCCTTAGTGCCGCCAATTTTGCGTTGACTGCTAAGCGGGGTGAGCTGATTATCCATGCATCCAAGTCCACAGACCTGATCGACCCAGGGACCCGAGGTATTAATCACAACGGCTTGATCGACTCGATTAATCTCAAAGACCTCTCCAGTCAGGGCGTCCTCACAAGCGATCGCGCTGATCTGATTCCCCTGTCGCTGGATCTGGGTCACGGCGACGTAGTTCAGAACCGCAGCCCCTGCCGCTTGCGCAGACAAAATGTTCTCCAAACAGAGACGCTCAGCATACTCAGCTTGACAATCGTAATACTGGGCGGCGCCCTTGAGGTCTTCGGAATTTATTGTTCGGAAGAGCTGTCGCAGCTGCTGAGCAGACAACATGCGATGATTGAGCAGGGTTTTGTCAAAACTGAGGATATCGTATAGCAACATCCCAGCTTGAATTTCCCAATAGGATCGAGAACCGTAACCGTAGATGGGAATAGTCATCTGGAGCGGTTTGGTTAGATGGGGCGCGGTGCGGAGTAGAATTTCCCGTTCTCGCAGGGATTCTCGCACCAGATTGAACTCAAAATATTCCAGATAACGCAGCCCGCCATGAACCAGGCGACTGGACCAGCTAGTGGTGCCGCCGCCAAAATCTCCCTTCTCAAGCAGAATAGTCTTCAACCCTCTCAGCGCAGCATCTCGGGCTACCGCCGCCCCATTGATCCCGCCGCCAATAATAATTAAATCGTAGGTCGTATTCTGAATTGCTTGGAAGTCACGCATAGTTAAATTCCTGAATCCAATCCGGAGCAGTTTCGAGAGATACAACCTGGAAGCATTTCGCTATGACAGGCTCCTCTATACCCTAACCGCGATCGCCAGGGAAAACGGGAAATTAAAAATGCAAACTTAAAGATTAAGTTATGAGCAGACCAAATTTTAAAATTTAGATGTGGCTTTTTTTTCAGAGGAACTTCTGGGTTGAGGCTGGGGGAGTGGATGACGTGGATGGGTGGATGAGTGGATGAAAAACACGCCATCTCCCCATCTCCCTATCTCCCCATCCCCAAAATTTAATCAGACCAAAACCGGCTCCTTGCCGCCAAGCACAGCAGTGGCTTTGGCTTCGCGGAACATGTGGTTGGCCCACTGCTGGACGTCGTAGCGCCGGATGGCTTTATACAGCCGCTCCATGCGCTGAGCCTGCTCCTCAGGCGACATTGCCAGAGCCAAATCGATGCACTCATCCATCCGCTTGTCGGAGTAAGGATTGGTCAGCACAGCATCTGGCAGCTCTACCGCTGAACCAGTAAATTCAGAAAGAATCAACACACCGTCCTTGCCTTCATGGGTGACGACATACTCTTTCGCCACCAGATTCAGACCATCCCGAAGGGGACAAATCCAGGCGATATCGGCGGTCCTATAGAAGGCCATCAACTCTTCATAAGGGACGGGTTCGGTGAACAAGATAATTGGAGTCCAGTTGAGCTTGGAGAATCGGCCATTGATCTTACCGACCAGCTGTTCAATCTGGCTTTGGGCGATGCGATAAACTCGCATGCCGATTGCGGCCTTAACTGCTGTCATGATTAAGTTGACTTTGCCCTGCAGTTGAGGTTGCCGCTCCAGCAGCCGTTCATAGCAGAGTAGCATCTCTTTAGCGCCTTTAACATAGTCCACCCGTCCGGCAGAGACAATCAGCTTGTTATCGCCAATCTCTTCCCGAATCTGGGCTACCCGAGTCTGCACCTCAGGGGTATGGACAACCTTGAGAATTTGATCGGGGTTGGTGCCAACGGGGAAGGCGTCCAGGTTGATCAACCGATCTTTATAGCGAATTTGAGTGGTTAATTCGGGTTCCGCCAGGGCAGAGCCTACCCGGGTAAAAGCGGGGTCAACCGGCGTTCGATGGGTGATCTCAATCTCGCGACAGCTTCTAGCCGCAGAAACAAAGTTTTCCACATAGCGGGGGATGTGAAACCCACACAAGTCACAGCAGAGCAAGCTGTCAACAATCGCTTCCCGCCAGTGGAGAATGTTGAAAACGTCGGCGGCGGGAAAGGGGGTGTGATGGAAGAAGGCAATTTTAACATTCGGCATCTTCTGCCGAATATAGTAAGGAGTCAGCCACAGATTGTAGTCATGAATCCAAATCAAGGCGTCGTCATCTGCATCCTCACAGGCGGCATTGGCGAATAGCTGATTAATATGTTGGAAGTTCTCCCAATCTGAGCTTTCGTAGGTGAAGTGCTCTGGAAACGAATGGAGAATGGGCCAGAATGCTTCCTTGGACGTAATGTGGTAGAAATTCTTTACTTGCTCTTGGTCTAGGGGAATGCGACGCACCACACAGCTATCTTTGCCGCCCTCCATGGTGACGCGTTCCTCGAAATTTGTTTTCTGCTTGCTAGTCACCTGCTTCCAGGCCACCCAGGTGCTCTGTTCAGCATTGGCGAAAAAACTTTTTAGCGTGGGTACAATGCCGTTAGGGCTTTTCTTTTCCCGATAATATATTTTGCCATTTTCTTTAACTTCATCGTAAGGCTCGCGGTGATAGAGAATCACAAGCGAAGATTTCATGTAGCTACCTCCTGACACTTACCGTAGACCTTGAAACCATGCCTATTTGAAATGGTGTGTTAGAGCATAGACATGGTGAAAGATGTTATCCAAACGTCGCATATGCAATACAGACGATTGCAATACATAGCTGCAACACTACCTCTGCAGCCCATGTTTGGATTGATCGGTCAAAATCGCTTTTTAATGCATGCACTCGCCTATCTCGATTGCACTGTAAGTCAATTTTAAAGACACTAAGGGGGACTAACGTTTTTCCTACGCTAACGGGAGACCCCATTTTTTTATCAATGCAGTTTAGATTGAGAGAATTCGGGTCTTTGTAATGCTTACTAGCAGAATTGAACAGATGTTTAGTTATATAAGCTGGTAGATTGCGATCGCGCCGATTTTGAAGACAGTGATAGAATGCTGTCCATTGCCGACCCAATACGCCCGGGAATGTACTACCTAGATCAACCGACAGACCAAACGAATAATCGAACTTATCAGTCACATCTCATTGTCAAATAGACTCATACCGTTGATACCATACTAGATTTTAACATGTCGTAACAGATTTTCTTAATTTTAAAGACATATAGTTTCAAATTGATAATTTTAGCTTCAAACCTAATAGAGGATGAAACGTATGTTGTGTGCTGAATTTGGCATCCGCTACAATCAAATGTAATCCATTTATGTGGGCTAAAAAACTTCTCAGTGCTCTTCTTAGTTGTTGATGAAGTGTTGAAAATTTTTAAGTTACTTGGCTTAGGCGACAAATCGGATTCTTTCTCTCAACGATGTCGATCAGATGTGGGTAAGCAGCAACTTGACTATCCTGTAAGTAGCGGTCAAATTACATTTAAAAATCAAGATCAAGTTGGATTCTCTTGGATTACAGTAGATTTTCTGAGAGTGCCTTACTAGCTAGGTCGGGTTGATGTAATGATTGAGGTGAGAGTTATGGGGCGCACTCAAATGATGGCTTTTAGATCTAACTACCTTTTCGTTCTTGTTAGCGTCTAAGTCTTCAGCACCTGTTAATTTACCTCAATTCCCGAAACTGGGTAATTATTAGAAGTCATTCTCAGCAATCGTTTCCTTAGAATGACTCTGGTTTTTGTTCGGTGGCTAAGCCCTTAGTATAAACAGCTGCCGAAGGGGCTCCAACGATTTTTCCGTTGGCGCTTTTGATTGCTTAGTTTTGTCCTCAAATCACTGAGTTTTAGTAGGTCTGGTGGTTAAGACGTTAAGACAAGTTCAACTGGTGGAAGACGAAACCCAAGCCTTGCTGGATTGGGTCACGGCCATAACCGAGTCTAATGACACTTATTTCTTAAAGGGACAAAAATTGGCCCAAAGACTCGGGGCTCACTACCGACGAGATGGTCTGGCTGAAATTGGCTTCTGGACGCCGGAGCTAACCCGAGAGGTAATCCAGTCGGAACGACAACTGGATCTAGAAATCTTCACGCCACTCGATCCGATCGATTTTAGAGCGCCGCAGCAAACTATAGCATTTCGGCGCGATCGCATTCCGGTGACGCCAAGGGGGGAATTTATTTGGGCTGTCCTATCGGGGATGAAGCCTGGCGCTCGTGGACAAGCGGGCTCATTTTACTGGCTCCGCTATGTCGATCCTGAGGGCAGGCTTCGCTTCATTCGAGACCCTTTGGCCTACTCCTTACCCTACGGCGTGTTCGCCCCCGCAGAATTCTATGACATCCGTCAGCTACAGCGACAACGACCAGATTTACCCTATTTCCGCCGCACGTCAGCCTCTCGGTTCAAACCCGATGCCGAAATCCCCAGGGTTCCCGCCCCCGCCAACATTCTGCAAATCCATCCCAAGACCGCTTCACTTGAAGGGACTTTAGCGGGATTGACGAAGATTTATCAACGCCTCTCTAATAAATTGGCTGCTAACCAGCCCCTTACCCCTGACGAAGAGGTTTATGTGGGCTATGACGCGATTCAACTCCTGCCGGTTGAGCCGACAATTGAATATCGCTTGGAGGACCCCAACGTTGAACATGAACTTTTCGCCATGGCTGAGCCCAGCGAATCAACTGCTGAGGGACTGATCACAACCCTTGAAATTACATTGCGAAAGTCGAATACCCAAAATTGGGGCTATGATGTGCCGATTCTGGGGGGCGCCGCTACCAATCCAGCTGTCTTAGAAAGTCTTCGCCCGGATGAAGTGGTTGATTTTATCGCCACTCTACACAATTTCTCTGAAGGGCCGATTCAACTTATCTACGATCTGGTTTACGGTCATGCCGACAACCAGTGCCTTGAGCTATTGAGTTATCAGTTTCTCAAGGGACCCAATATGTATGGTCAAGATTTAAATCATCAGTTACCTCAGGTGCGCGCCATTTTATTGGAGATGCAGCGGCGCAAAATTAACACCGGGGCGGATGGCATCCGAGTTGATGGGGGACAGGATTTCCGCTTTTTCAATCCCCTATCAGGCCGGGTTGAGCAGGATGACGCCTACCTGCTAGCCATGAGTGATGTGGTGCAAGAAATTCAGGGCTGTAAGCGTCTGCTATTCACCATCTTTGAGGATGGTCGTCCCTGGCCTCAAGAGGGATGGGAGGAGAAATCCACCTATCTGGAGCTGATTGAATTGAAACCTGATTCCTACCAATGGGGACCGCTGATCTTTGCCCACAATACCCCATCGCTAAAGGGTTTTTGGGACCGGAAATGGCGGCGGGTATGCGAGGTAATTTTCCAAGGTGAGCATTGGATTACCGGCTGCGGCAACCACGATACGGTACGGCGAGGAAATCAGATTGATCCCACCAGTTCAATTAACTGGAACTTAGGAAAAACCTTACCCCAAGTAATCCGTAGAGCTTACAATAATCCTGCAACTCAGCTTTGGGTGCATGGTTTCAGTCCAGGGCTGCCAATGGATTTCCTCAATTCCAATGTGGGAACGCCTTGGGGTTTTTTCCGCAATACGGACGATCGCTATGGGGTCAAGGTTGCCTCGGAAGAGGTAGGTTTTCTGGAATGGCAAATAGAACCCGAAATGTATTTGGAGGCAGACACTTTCCCCCGGTTGAAGAAGTTAGGGTTTAGCGATTTTGACCAACTCGTGGATTTTGCTAAGGCCCTGCGGGAAGCCATGGTTGAGACAGACTACGATTTGGAGGCGGTGGCCCAGATTTGCCAGCATTGTCTGGGGGAGGTCAAAGACGATGAAGTCTGTGAGATTCCCCCTCTTGGTGAACTGAATGAGCCCAACCTGCCGAGATTTTTAGCCACTCTGGACGTCCCGAAACTCAAGACATTCGCTATGGCGTTTATGGAAGATGGTCACGACCTTTGCAATGTAACCCGCTATGCTGAAGAGGTGGATCCCAACCTCAGCCGTTTTGGCTTGGCCCTGCGTGAGTATCGCCGCCGCCATCCTTGGCTGCGGGAAAATTTGACTGGCCGCGATCGCTTCAATCGCATCAGTGACGACCAGCGCACCCTCTTCTATGGCATGAGATCCCAACTCCATCCCATTAGCAATGTTGGGGCTGAGCAAGTGGTGATGATCGCTCATATGGGCGGCGAACCCATGACAGTAACCTTGGGTGATTGGCTACAGCTGGATATGACTCAGTGGCAGGTGGCGATCGCCACCCCCGGTTTGAATATCAAGCAGGATCTGAACGACCTGAAATCCTTTGAACTGAAGGACAGTGAAGGACTTTTGCTGGAGCCAGCCGATGCTCCCTTGGGCGATAAAACAGGGAAATCTTTTGCCGAGGATAAAGTTAAGCCTGAGACTTACCCAGTAGACGCCATTGTCTAAGCAAGGGTATTGTTTCAGCCAGGAAAGTCTGACTGGGCAAGAAGTCATTGGTCATTGGTCAGGTGATAAGTGACTAATGACCAATGACAGTCGGATACTTTACCCCCTTTTACAGAGGTGTCTTCCCAATGATTTACACAATGATTCACATAGATTCACATAAATGTAATACCAAGATTAAATTCTCGGGGATCATAGCCATCTGTGCTCAAAGCTAGTAGCTAGTAGCTAATCGCCAACAGCCCTTCATGACTACATCATCACCTGCTTACATCATGGCCCTAGACCTGGGAACCACCGGGAACCGGGCCATTCTTTTTGGTAAGGACGGTAATATCGTCGGTC
>JAKSDM010000027.1 GCA_022360135.1 Pseudanabaenales cyanobacterium
GGACCTTGGACTCGAAATCCATAGCGCTGCCCCGGCCCAATTCCAGGTACATAGCCATGCCAGATATAGTTACTCACTGCAAGCAGCGGCAGCCGAGTCTCCCGACCAGCTTGATCAAACAGGCAAAGCTCAACCCCGGTAGCATTCTCAGAAAATAGGGCGAAATTCACCCCTTCTCCATCCCAGGTAGCGCCCAATCGATGGGATTTCCCAGGCCAAATTTTTTTCGCCATGTTACGAGACTCCCGTCAAGACCTCAAGATCCAGAATCACTTGAATCAAAGGGTATATTAAGTCAAACAAACAACTTAATCATTGCCTAATGATTTTTTTGCGGTCTTCCCGCTAAGTCAAATTTTTTCTGAAGAGAATTGATTCTAATCTAAAGACCTAGTGAAAAATGGATGTATTAACCTCCTCCTCCTTGCGAAAGTTCCGTACTCTAAAGATATACTCTAAATATATTATTAGATTCCTTTACAGGTTGCAGCTTACCCTACCATCATTAGAGTGTTTTATTGACTCTGTGTTTATAAAACTGTGCTTATAAAACTCTGTGTTTATAAAAACTAGAGCTGCATCATTCCTTTCCCCTAACTATTGCGCCCAACCCATAATAGCGATAATAATGAGTGGTGTCTTTGCTGATGATGCTAATGAAAGCGGGTGAATCTTGACCGAGCTTATCAGTATTGTTGACTTAGAGAGGGACGCCGTCTTCCAAGTCCTCGCCAATCCTACCCAAAAATCATCCAGCAAAACCACCCAGGTGAGTTAGATCACATATGCTTTAGGTAGACGATCACCCACTCAATTAGGTTCCAATCACCGACGTCCTTTTTTAAAATCTTTAAAATAAGCGCAAAGAAAATGCATTGGGAGGGCATTAGACACAAATGGCTAAGGTTTCTAAACCGCCTTTAAGGCCTAATCCATTTATCACGTATCGGGATCCCAAGACCGGCAAATGGTATGTGGTAAGGCCCGCCGCTCAATCTAACTAATATCTAACTAATATTGCAGTTTCAGCCAACCCTATGCGAGAGTTGTATCCTCCTATTGAACCTTATCGCCAAGGGTCGCTCCAAGTTTCTAACCGGCATACCCTTTACTTCGAAGCATGCGGCAATCCTGACGGTAAACCGGTTGTTTTTCTCCATGGAGGTCCCGGTGGGGGGATTATACCTATCTACCGGCAGTTTTTTGATCCAGAACGCTGGCGTATTATACTCTTCGATCAGCGAGGCTGCGGCAAGAGCACCCCTTATGCCGAGTTGGAGGAGAATACAACCTGGAACTTAGTGAGTGATATTGAGCAGCTGCGATCGCACCTCGGTATTGACCAGTGGGTCGTTTTCGGCGGTAGTTGGGGTAGTACGTTGGCGCTAGCGTATAGTCAAACCCACCCCAATCGTTGTAAGGGTTTGATCCTGCGGGGCATCTTCATGCTGCGCCAACAAGAAATTCACTGGTTTTATCAGCAAGGGGCCAGTTATCTCTTCCCAGATGCTTGGCAAGCATACCTCAATCCTATTCCGCCAGAGGAACAGCGCAATCTCATTGTTGCCTACTATAAACGACTGACCAGTCCGGATATAAGCACCCGTCAGGCAGCAGCCCGCGCTTGGTCAATGTGGGAAGCGAGCGCCAGCAAGCTGATCCAAGATCCTAAGCTAATAGAATCATTTGGCGAGGATGAATTTGCGGTGGCCCTCGCCCGCATCGAATGCCATTACTTTATCAATAAGGGATTTTTGGACCCAGATGATCAGTTGCTCCAGAACATTGACCGTATTCGTCATATCCCGGGTGTGATTGTGCAGGGTCGCTACGATGTGGTTTGCCCGATGATTTCTGCTTGGGAACTCCATCAGGTTTGGCCGGAATCTGAACTGATGGTGATTCCGGATGCTGGACACTCGGCCACAGAATCTGGGATCACTGACGCCTTAGTAAAAGCGACGGATCAGTTTGCCAGTCTTTAATAAACCATTATCAATTCTGGGACAGGGGGCGATTCGGTGCAAATTGGCGCGTAGCCCTCTGCTGCATTTTGCACTGCTGCATTTTACGGAGAATGATCTGGATATCTTTTAGAGAAAAGGGTTTACTGATATAGTCATCCATGCCGATGGCCAAGCAAGCTTTTTTGTCTTCAGGCATGGCGTTAGCGGTCATAGCGATAATCCAAGGCCGCTGTTCTCCCCATTGGGCAATAATATTTTGGGTTGCCTCCAGACCATCCATAATTGGCATTTGTATATCCATAAAAACAACGTCATATTGCTGACGCATCAGGGCTTCAATGGCTTCTACCCCATTTTCCACGGCGTCTCCAGAGTAGCCAAATTTTGATAGTATTTTGAGTGCAATTTTCTGATTAACAACATTATCTTCGGCGACTAAAATGCTTAACGGCAACTGTTCAGCAAGATTGGTGTCGATCTCAGAATATCTACTGCGAACTGCTCTTTCTGAGGATTTCCAGTCGTTTATACAAGCTGAAACTAAAGCATCATATAAAGCCGACTGTTTAACTGGCTTTGACAAATAGCGAATAAAAAGGTCGCTGGCATTTTCTGGTTTGTTAGCAGAACTGAGCATGATCATCGGCAGGTCACGCTTAGGTCTAAGTTTACAAATCTCTTCGGCGAGTTGAACACCGTCCATTTCTGGCATATGCATATCTATAATCGCTAAATCAAACGATTCTCCTCGGTTAATCTGATTCAACGCCTGCCTCCCGGAGGAAGTTAAATGCGGCTTCATACCCCAACTTTTGCACTGCTGCTCAAGTAGTCGTCGGTTGGTGGCATTGTCATCCACAATTAATACATACCGATTATTCAGTTCGGCGATTTGATTATTGAGATATCGTCTGGGTTGTGTTTTGGCAATGACCGCTTTGATGGTGAAGAAGAAGGTAGAGCCTTTCCCTTCTTCACTGTTGACCCATATACGTCCACCCATTAATTCTGAAAGTCGCTTGCAGATTGCAAGGCCTAAACCCGTACCGCCATATTTTCGAGTTGTGGACGCATCAACTTGAGAAAAGTTTTTAAATAATTTTGATAAATTTTCTTTTGAAATACCGATCCCTGTATCCTGGACTGAAAATTTTAACTCAGCAATGTTTCCGATTATAGAATTAATTTCTACAGAAATAAAAATCTCTCCAGTTGCAGTGAACTTCACGGCGTTGCTAATCAAGTTAACTAAAATTTGTTTCAGTCGTGTAATGTCACTGTTGATAAAGGCGGGTACATTATTATGAATTAAATAGAGCAGGTCTAGATTTTTCTCCGAAGCGTTAATCGCCAAAACATCTAGGGCTTCTTCAATACAAGCTCTAAGCTCGAATGATCGACATTCAAGCGTCATATTGCCAGATTCTATCTTGGAGAGATCTAAAATATCGTTAATGGTGGTGGATAGAATTTCACCGCTGCTGAGAATCGTATTGACATATTCATATTGTTCTTTTGTGAGTTCTGTTTCGAGTAAAAGGCTGGTCATCCCAATAACACCGTTCATTGGGGTGCGGATTTCATGACTCATATTTGCTAAAAATTGGGATTTTGCCTGATTAGCAATCTCGGCATTTTCACGCTCTTGCTTGATTGTGGCAATTTGGGATTGGATTTGTTCTGACATGGTCAGAAAAGTTTTTGACAACATTCCTACTTCATCTGAGCTTTTTGGCAACTCTCCCGCCTTAAAGAAGTTACCTACGGCGAATTCACGCATTCTGTCTGCAAGCTGTCGCAAATCAGTAGATAACATCTGGGCGCTGCGAATTTGGAAAAGTGTGAAGATAAAAAGGATAATAAACCCACTACCAAAGATAATGATCGTATAAAAAATAGAGGCCCTTCGTTGGTTGAATAAATCCCTAGAAACCAAGTCTAGCGATTGATCAATTCTTCTCTGGCAATTCTTAAGCCAGGGATCTATTCGTTCGTACCGGAGTTTATTTTGAGCAATATTTAATTCGAGCTCAACTGTGTCACGAATTAAGGTTGAGACTAATTCTTGGTATTTTTCAATTTCAATGATTAAAGAACTTTTTAATTGCCGAGATAAATTTTCTGTTTGGACAGCGCTATTTAGCTTCAATACATGTTTACCTAAATTATCGGCAAGCCGCATATCCAGTGTGGTGCTGAAGTCTTTTAAGTAAAGCTGCGTCTGAGTAAATTTAATTACTAGATCTTGTTTGTCAGCTTTTTCTAAATAAGATTGGATATTATTTTTGATTTTTTTAAGTTCGAATAGAGTTCCTTCTGCTTGATTGAAGCCCATCCTTTTCTGAACAGTTAGTGTGCCTTGGACAGATTTTTGATACCC
>JAKSDM010000573.1 GCA_022360135.1 Pseudanabaenales cyanobacterium
ATAGCCCAAAATAAACGCCCCTGGAGGGTTGGGATTGAGATAATGAGGTTGCGCCGACATTAGGCCAACGCCAACGTTTGCAGCTTGTTCAATGATTTCTTCATCACTGTAGGGTGTATGTAAGCGCACCATGACGTGCATACCTGCTTTTTCGCCCAGAATGACGACCTTTTCTCTAAATTGGGTTTTCAACGATCGCACTAGCGTCTGACGGCAGCGGTCATAGTGTGATCGCATCTTGCGAATGTGGTGTTCAAGATGGCCGTCTTCGATGAAATCAGTTAAGACTCGCTGCTCCAACACGGGCAAATGGCGATCGCTCAACCATTTTGCCTGGGTGAATAAAGGCGCTAAGGCAGTCGGCAACACTAAGTACCCAATCCGTAAAGACGGAAACAGCACTTTGGAAAACGTTCCTACATAGAGAACTGATTCGCTAGTATCCAATCCCTGCAACGCTGGGATCGGTCGATCCCCATAGCGGTACTCACTGTCGTAATCATCTTCCAGGATCAGGGCGCCCGTTTGCTGAGCCCATGCCAGCAATTCCAGTCGCCGGGGCAATGATAGAATTGCGCCGGTTGGAAATTGGTGTGACGGGGTGACATAGACTAACCGAGCAGATGACGGAGTCTGTCTGATCAGTTCCTCAACCTGCAAGCCTGATTCATCCACCCCAATGGGTAAAAGTTTGGCGCCATAGCTTAAAAAGATCCGACGAGCGCTCAGATAGCCTGGATCTTCGATAGCGATCCGATCTCCCGCTTCAACTAACAACCGCATTACCAGATCCAACGCCTGCTGCGTCCCGTTGGTAATCACAATTTGTGCTGGATCACATTGCACCGCTCTGGCGCGCGCCAAGTATCGGGCGATCGCCTGTCGCAGCGGCGGGTCCCCTTGCATATCTGTGGCATAGTCCAACCAGTCTCTCTCCACCCGACAATGGCGGGCTAGAAGTCTGCGCCATACCGGCATAGGGAAGTGACGCAGCGCCGGTCGGCCGTAGCGAAAGCTGATTTGAGCCTGGGGTTCAGATTGAAGCGCCATGGTTGTTTGGGTTAACCTTTCACCATATTTTGAGAGGCTGATGGGAGGACGAGACTGGGACCGTTTCAATGGAATCGGTTGGGCGTACAACAAGTCGTCCGGCAGTTGATCGCAAATATACGTCCCCGAACCCACAACGGTCTGCAGATACCCCTCACTCAGTAGACGGTCGTAACTCTGAATCACAGTCGTTCGCGAAATGCCCAACAATTTGGCCAGCGATCGGGTTGAGGGAAGGCGCTGTCGCGGCGGCAATCGACCCTGCAAAATCGCTCGGCGCAATTCCTCATAGAGCTGTTGATGCAAAGGCGAGTTGGATTGGGGATCGAGGGTGACTGCAAGGTCCATAGGGTTGGGGTGAGGGCAGGGAGGAGACGATAGAGCGCAGACAGGAGATGCAATCATTAAGTGGACTTATATTCCAATCCGAAATTGGCTCTTGTATAAGGCCATTTGGCTGGATAGGCTAACCATAACTGGACCTAGTATTTCGACTAAGTATTTCACGGATGTTCCATTCAACAACCGTTCAGGTCAGGAAAGCAACCCAGCAGGAAGACGCTCTGATTGCGGCGCACTTCTATCACATGTGGTTGGATGTCGATGTGCCTGCAAACGCCATTCAACCCAATTGGGGGCCGATTGTGGTCGAGTACATCGAAAACGCCCGTCAGACCCTTAACTACCAAGCTTTTGTGGCGCAGAAAGATGAGGTTGTGGTGGGATCGGTTAGCTGCCAGCAGTTTGCCGGTCTCTATCCCAATCTGCTGAAACCGGAGCACCGCATGTATGGCTACATTTGGGGCGTTTATGTTGAACCAGCTGATCGTCAACAGGGCATCGCCACCCAACTGACTCAACACGCGATCGCCCACCTCAAATCCATCGGCTGCACCCATGCCGTTCTGAATGCCTCCCCGCTGGGTGAGTCGGTTTACAAACGGCTAGGATTTGCGCCGATGAACGCCATGTGGTTGCAGTTGCACTGATTTGAAAATTTGAAAAGGACAGGAGGGCAGGGGAGGCAGGGGAGGCAGGGGAGGCAGGGGAGGCAGGGGAGGCAGGGGAGGAAAAACGATGAAACCCTAGTCCTTCTCTGCCGTCTGAAGTCAGAAGGCAAAAGTCAGCATTCTGCTCCCCTTGCTCCCCCTGCCTTCCAAACAGCATCAACTTAAAAGTACACCAGGAAATTCATTCAATGATCCATCCAGGAAAGTTAACTAACAACGATCCCTTTCCCGTTACTCAGCGCACCCAGATCAAACGGATTCCCAAACGGGGATTATACGAACGCCAAACTATCTATCAAATCCTGGATGAAGGGTTGATCTGCCAGCTGGGATTTGTGGTGGAGGGGCAACCGTTTGTGATTCCCACTGCCTATGGTCGAGTCGGCGATCGCCTCTATATCCATGGTTCACCCGCTAGCCGGATGCTCCGTACATTACAGAAGGGAGTGCCAGTTTGCCTCACCGTTACTCTGTTAGATGGCCTGGTGTTGGCCCGTTCGGCCTTTCACCACTCGATGAACTATCGCTCTGTGGTGGTGTTTGGGGTCGCGTCAATGGTAGAGGACTACAACGAAAAGGAGGAAGCCCTGAAGGCATTCACTGAGCATATTATCCCGGGTCGATGGGCGGACACGCGTCAACCAACCCGCCAGGAAATTGCTGGCACACTGGTGTTGTCACTGCCGCTGGTAGAAGCGTCCGCCAAGGTTCGGACTGGTTCTCCCATTGATAATGAAGCCGACTATGTCTTACCGATCTGGGCGGGAGAACTCCCCTTGCACTTGATCGCAAATGAGCCTGTGCCAGACCCACGCCTTGCGGATGGAATAGACCTTCCTACCTATGTCAAACAGTATTCGAGAGCAACCGCCTGATCACTGCTCACACCCTACACCTCACCCTCTGTCTCAGCCACAAGATTCCGTAACCCTTTATTCATTAGAACCCACAGTAGTAAGCTGAAACTAGAGCCAGCTTGCTGGTAATGCAAAGCCAGGAACCCTTGTGTGTCGTATTCTGGCAGCGTAAGGAGCAGGAACAATGGAAGCATTATTACAACAAACTTGTGTTCCCTGTAGCGGCAAGTCGCCACCAGTGACTGACGCGGAGATCACTGAACTCAAGCCTCAGATTCCAGACTGGACCATTATTGAAGAGAATGGTGAGTCTCATCTGCAACGGGTCTACAAATTTCGCGATTTTATCACGTCACTCGCCTTTACCCAGCACGTCGGTGAGTCAGCTGAGAAAGCAGGACATCACCCCGCCTTACTGACCGAATGGGGCAAGGTGACAGTAACCTGGTGGACCCATGCAATCAACGGGCTACATCGCAATGATTTCATCATGGCGGCCAAGACCGATCAGATTGCCAAGCAGTTTTCCTGAAGATTAGGATAGTTAAGTATTACCGCTGGGGCTTTTACAAACGGTTTTAGGCTGACGATCGCACAAAAATTTTTCAGGATCAAACAAATTGTCGTTATAGCTATGAAGCTATAACGACAATTTGTTTATGGATTAATCGTATCGTTGTTGTCTATCGCTGCTTCTGATGGCTTTTATGCTTCCCGTCAGAAGAAACGCCACGCCTGTCGTTAGAACAATAGCCCCCAGACCCAGTGTGTTAAAACCAAGTTTAACCACGCCTGACACTTCAGAAAAAGCAGGAGAGGCGTGAAACAATATTGCTCCAGCAACCATAGCGATCGCGCCAGCAATCATTGAAATTGCTCCGGTAAACCCAATCATAGCCCATTTCATTTTATCTACCACCCACAACTCTTCAAGAGAGATTAACTCTCTGTGCGAACTCTTTCTTCAATCCTTTAACTTGGTTAATCCGGTTAAAAGCTGATTGATCAAATCAGCTTTTTGCAGTCACTCGTCTCAGCATGAGGTTGACCACGACTGCAGCAATCTTGACCCGTTAACTTCTGGCAAGCGTTCATAATACTTTGTCGACTATTTGGGGATGGACCCCTGGTTTATCGCCTATTCTGTATACATAATCTCTAGGATTTTCGCCAACGGGTCAATTTACCCCCCTACACCCATTCTGAGGAAGTTCAAAGTTCAAATTCCACCAAAATTGAGGGATTTAGGGGGCTAAAATGCATCAGATTCCAACATAAAAGACTTATCTATACCCAGGAGAGTTTCTCACAAGGGATCAGCGACTACAGAATTTTTCATTCTTGGTCAATGAATCCCAAAAAAAGGCCATCCCACATGGGTGGCCTGGAGATTACTCCGCTTGCAAGAACAAAGGAAAATGCAGAATGAAACTCAATACATTCCGATGCAGATACACACCACGTGTTACTTCATTTGGAATCACAATACCATCCCAAAAGTAACAAAGAGGTGACAAAAGTTACCTAGATTTAACTCCAGCGCCTATTTGTCCAGAACCTCGCACATCTCTTGGTTTTGCCTACAGAACGCTGAAAGGAGGCAGCTGAGGGCAAAACAGCCCTTGTTTGTTTGTTTGTTTGTTTGCATTAATTCCCATGACATCTACCTAAGGAGAGTCGCAATTAAATACAATTCCATTTTTTCAGACTGTCTGGGCTAAGTGTGCACGGCCATGCGCACCTAGCCTAGGGTGTTATTTTCCTGCATATAACTAATTACTATTTGATGCAATATTGAGCATCTGTATTGCATGTGCTAGCATTACGCAAAAATAAACAGTCAATACCGACTCGGACATAGTCTGTGTTATTGCTGACGATATATTTGCGATCGCAAAGCAATGGGTATTGAAACTTGAGGTGTGGGGAAACCGTTTGATCGTTAGTTATAGAAGTCTTTCATGCGACCTGTCTACTTAAAAAATGCTTGCAGAAGGACCCTCTACCATTGGGCTAATTGCCTCACTGACGGAATGATGCAGGAAAATGCCGCCGCGTTCTTTGACACGCGGATTAACGAACTATTGATTTAGTTCAACCTGCAGAGCCGACTCAATAAACTGCCACATGACCCCCACCCCGCCTAAGCCCTCGAAAGGGACTATTCTGATAGTTTCCGATGCGCTAGCTAGCCAGAACTGCTTATCTAATTTGCTAAGCGAACAAGGCTATATCGTTCAAAAATTGAAGGACGAGCAGACAGCTCTAAGGGCAATCCAAACGACTCCCCCCGATCTGATTCTGTTCGATACCCAGATGCCCCTCACAGATGGCTATGAGTTCTGTCAACACCTCAAAGCAGATGAACGAATCTGTGAGATCCCAATCATTTTTATCAGCGATCCCAGTCAGGTCTTGAATCAGAATAAAGTCTTTGAAGTGGGCGGCGCTGATTATATTACCCCGCCCTTTCAAATTGAGGAGGTTGTAGC
>JAKSDM010000284.1 GCA_022360135.1 Pseudanabaenales cyanobacterium
ATAATCTATCACTAAGTACCAGGGCATTGAAAATTTCGCAGAGGCCAAGTGTCATTCCGAGAGAAGCGAGGAATCTCAATCTCCCGCTAAAGCCTGAGATGTCTCGATTCCGCTTCGCTCCACTCGACATGACATCCTGTTGTTACCGCACATCGACTGTGTAATCAATTTTGCGCAACTACTTATGGTGGGAGAGTGCGATCGCGCCGCAGAATTGATGTATGTAGCGATATACCCTGATGGTGGGCAGTGTTGTTTATGACATGGGGCGTTGATAATTGGTGCAGGTAGTGTTGCTCACCCTACCTTCTTGTTATCCATCGTTGTTTGTATGGGTCGCGATTTGTTCCCGAACAATCGTCAAAGCAAAACCCAGTAAATTTCTACCCCTCCATGTTACCGGATCTTGCGCTTTAGGGTTATTTTTTCCGAGTCCAATTCCCCAAATTACATCTCTGCCAGCGGCTTCCACCAAAATTACGCCGGTAGATTTTGATTTGGCTGTTTTGTAGGCCAAGGGTTTTTCTCGTAAAGCCTGACCGTCTGTGATGCCAGGGATATCGGAAGTAGGTTGAAAATTTGATGTGGCCAACAAATAGGATCTTAAATCCTCATGCTGAGTAAATTTCTCGAAGTTGCCGCGACGAACGATTTCGAATTTGTTTTTATTCCAGATTTCTGGATCGAAATCGCGCACCTTTCGCCCAAAAGATTTCGCTTCTTTGGGTGATTCTGCTGCCAGGATTACCGAGAGCATTTCGTCATCCTGAAACAGCCGAGCCTTTTCAGCCATCATCCAGTGTTCGGCAGTCGGATACTCGGTCCCGTCGACGACAAATGTGCGAGAAAACCATTGGCTAAAGCAGGAATCGTCAACTCCGTTATTTGGAGGTTTGTGTCCGTAAAAGAAAAGGAATGTGAATCGCTCGCCATTTTGCCAGCGTTCACGCAGTTCGTCCCTGGTTGCTGGTAGGCTCATCATAAACTCGTCTAAGGTGGATAACTACTTACTAGATATACTCCGAACTGCTCATATAGTACTTTTATATTAGGTGAATAAATTAAAAGTTTCAGTATATCTTCCAGCCGCAAGCAGTCGAGTTCTGGGGAGCTGAGTCAAGTATGGTAGAGTGGGCATCGCCCACGACATAATCTATCACTATGGTGAGAGAGTGCGATCGCGCCGCAGAATTGATTGATGTAGCGATATACTCTGATAGTGGGCAGTGTTGTTTTTGGCATGGGGCGTTGATTATTGGTGCGTGGAGTGTTGTCCACCCCACCTACTTCAAAGTCTTACTAGCTAATCAACTTTGCTCCATCGGGCGCACCCGGATAGTTAGGCGACGATCGTAGACGCGAGATAAACAGTCACAGTTCTGATCATCTAAAAATTCTGGGTTTCCTGTCGTCAACCCAGCCTACAGCGATGAGCTTCCTTATCTTCTCCAAGTTTGAATTTCATAGTAAAGCAATGGATGCTCATTGACGATCGCTCTCCGAATTCGAGACATTCCCAACGCCTCAAGCACTCGAATCGA
>JAKSDM010001161.1 GCA_022360135.1 Pseudanabaenales cyanobacterium
AAGAAGAAGCCCACGAGCATGATGAAACCGTAGGCTCAGTGGCGCTGGTCGAACCCGGCGCCATAGATGGGCCTAAACTTAACGAGTGGCTGAGTCACCTGTTGCAAACTCAGGGACCCGATATCTTTCGTATGAAGGGCATTCTCAATATTGCCGGAGAAGACCTCCGGTTTGTTTTCCAAGGCGTTCACATGCTGTTCGATGGACGGCCCGATCGCCCTTGGAAAGCAGATGAAACTCGCAAAAATGAGTTAGTCTTTATCGGGCGCAACTTAGATGTAACCCAGCTACAAAAGGATTTTCGCGCGTGCCTGATCTAGTCAACACGCCCCTCTTCTCCCTCACCTGGCAGGGACAGTTGTCAGACTATGTCACTGCCATGGATTGGTCCCCCGATGGCCGCTGGTTGGCGCTGGCCTCCGGTGCTGGCGATGTTCAGTTGTTGAATGTCGCTGAGCAACAAACGCTTGCCTTTGAGCCCCCCACTGGGCAATCCATTGATTGTTTACAGTTCTCCCCCGATAGCCAGTTTTTAGCGGCTGGCGGGCAACGGGGGCAGGTCAAGATCTGGCGTCTATCAGATACTCTGGGCGCATTTCCTCAGCTATGGTTATCCCTTGACTATTCCCGGACCTGGGTAGAGCATCTGGCTTGGCGTCCCACCCGTCTGGAGCTGGCCTTTAGCCTGGGCCGTTACGTTCAGGTTTGGGATATTGTAAACCAAACTCTGAACACCACTCTGGCCTTTGAGTCCTCCTCGGTACTGGGGTTGGTCTGGCGACCCTCAGGCGATTCCTTGGTGGTGGGAGGGCATCAGGGTGTGAAACTTTGGTCTGCGCAGGACTGGGATGAGGAGCCCGTCCTGCGGGAGCTATCAGCGGCTAGCGTGACCCTCTCAATTTCTGCAGATGGCCAATACCTGGCCTCCGGCAACTTGGATAACACGTTGCTGGTCTGGCGGTGGGAAAGCCCCTATCCCTGGATGATGCGGGGCTTTCCTGGTAAGGTCCGTCATTTGGCCTGGTCCACCACTATGCTAAGGGCTGCTCCCTTGATTGCCTCTGCCAGTGGAGCCAGTTTGGTGACCTGGCGGAAGCAAATTGATGATGAAGACGGTTGGGACTCAAAGGGTTTCAACCGTCATCAGGGTAAAATTGTGGCCCTGGCATTTCAACCGGGAAAATCTCTCCTGGCCTCTGCGGCTGAAGACGGTCAACTCATGCTTTGGCAAAAGGCAAAACGAGTTGGCCAAATCCTCCAGGGCGTTTCCCGAGGGTTTTCGACCCTTGCGTGGCATCCTAGAGGCCATCTGTTAGCAGCGGGGGGACAACAAGGAGAATGGCGGATTTGGGAGCAAAGTATTCGTGGGCAAGGATTTCAAAAAGTTATGGAATAAAAGGTGAAGCGAGAATGCCAACATTTTAGGCATTTCCTGGGCATTTCCACAATAAGGACCAGCGGGCGCATTTCAGTTAAACCTGATCATAAATGAAATTAATAGCAACTAAACACAACGCGATACGCGACGTGGGATCGCACACCTGTAGATTTTTCGAGAATGTTCAGATGTTAGTGTAAACAGTTTCGAGCCTCGTAGGTTGAGTTAAGCAGCCATCAAGTCCGGCTCAAAGGCCATAGACACAGCCAACAGCGCAACCCAACCTCCCCAACGCCACTGCACCGACCCGCCCCCCACTCTTCACCCATCGCCGCCAGCGGACAAGGCAAGCCTCAATGCAACTCACCATCGCATCCTGCTCATAAAGCCGAAGCACCTTCTCCACCATCCGCTCCACCGTTTTCCGGGCGATAGACAACCCCGCCGCCGAAAACCAATACCCGAGGAAATCAAATCCCCGCGCAATTCTCCCGATAAACGTTTTATCTGGATGCTTCACCACCCGGAGATCATTGAGCGCCTCATTCACCACCTTAATCGCCTGCCGCAACTTCCACCGCGAAGGTACGTGGTCGATCTCAGATTGAGACAATTTAGATCGCATATGAGCTAACACGATTGAATCTCCGACACTTGTTAACTGTTTCAATGTTGGCATAGCGGTTGCTTTGTAAAGATTTCATGATTGCCCATGGCGCTTGCATAAGTTGTTAGAACTAAGGCTGAAACTTAAGTAATGGGTTGAGGGAGGATTTCAGGCGGTTACACTGCGAGAACGCTCTACTGTAGGTTCGTTTGCCCATCTAATCTCCTTACCTTTTCCCTTAGCTTCCCCGTTTGCAAATGTTTTCAAGTAAAGTTTCCCTGCGCACTCTTCTGATCGTTCCTTTTATGCTGCAAATGTTTGCAGCAGTGGGGCTTGTCGGTTATCTCTCCTTCCGCAACGGGCACAGAGCCGTCAATGACCTGGTCAGCCAGCTCAGCAATGAAACAACCGCTCGCGTCCAGCAACGGTTAGCCACCTTCCTGACGACCCCTCACACAATCAACAAAATCACAGCGGATGCAGTTCGTCGGGGACAAATACAAGCGTCAAATCGCCAAGATATGCGATTTTTTGCCGAACATATGTCGTTTTACGAGTCCCTAAGCGGAATCTACTACGGCGATCAGAATAATGAGTTTATCGGCGCTTTTATAGTTGATCCCAATAGCCCGTTGAGTCTTCAGTTTAGCGGCCAGACGAGTGATTATCTGAGAGTCTACTACCAGAACAATCTCGAAAACCCAACTTTGCAGCTAGTTGAAACAGGGACTGAACCGTTCACCCCAACTGCCCGTAATTGGTATAAAGCGGCTATCGATGCAAATGGTCCCGCTTGGAGC
>JAKSDM010000891.1 GCA_022360135.1 Pseudanabaenales cyanobacterium
AACTGATCAACCCAATCTGCTGCGAATGCTTGATAGTCTCCGTCATTCATGTATACCTCGCCGATGAAAACGATTCCGTCCCCCCAAGCCTCTTGGGCGCGAATGATTTCTTCTCGAGTAATACAGTGGTTTGACGTATCTGAGCCTGGGGCGTCAGGCAAAATTTCAGGCTGCTTTAATCCCGAGGTTTCATAGATGCTGTCTTCCCCGCTCCCTACTAAAGTTAGCCCATCTGCACTCGCAGCCGTGGTAGACGGCGCTGCATCAGCATGGGCTACAAAGGCTTGCGGTAGACCCAATTCCAATTTCTGAGTTGCTTGAATAGGGGTATCAGCGGCAATGTCTATTGATGAATCAGGCGGGGGGGGATTCAATAATTTAGGTGCGGTGTAGACGCCAATTGCCAAAGTTGAGACCATACTCCCGATGACTAACCACCGATTCATCTGATTAGGCTGCTGAGGTGAAATCACTAAATTGAGATTATTTGGCGCTATTTTCAACATCGTCTTGCCAAATTTGCTTAAAGTTCCCTCTTGCTCCTTTTCTGCCCATTTAGAGGGTTCTGCAAAGTAAGCCCGTAATTTTTGAGTTGCCCTCAATGGTCTTTCTGATGCTTGAATATCCCCTATATTGCTGACACTTTCGGCGCTCCCCCTATCAACCGCCGCTTCAGACAAACTAGCTTGCAGGGCTTGGTTTAATTGTTGCACTGAGGAGAAACGATTTTCAGGCAGCTTCTGTAAACATTGCATAATCACTGCTTCTAGGGTTGGCGGCAGATGTTGACAACTTGGCTGCGATCGCAGAGGTATGGGGGGCTTGGAGGCATGAGCAAAAATCCAAGATTCGTCACTCACCCTAGATTGAGAGTAATCGAAGCCAAAAGGATCAATACCCGCTAACATTTCATAGAGAATCAAACCTAAATTGTAAATGTCGGCTCGTTCATCTAAATCCTTCGCGCCTTCGAGCTGTTCAGGCGCAGCATAGTGACAAGTCCCCAAAAAGAAATTGGTGACACTCGTGAATTCGGCTTGCAGGTTGCGAATTTTGGCAATGCCAAAGTCGATAACTTTAACTAAATTCCCCAACGAAGTTGAAACCAGAAAAATATTAGCGGGTTTGAGGTCACGGTGAATGACTTTAATCCGATCGCCGCATGTTTTACCCTCCCGACACAATTCCACCCCTTCATGAGCCAACTTTAAACCATCGCAAACTTGGGTGATAATCTGCACAGCCTGCTGGGGGGATAAACGCCGTTGTTGTTTTAATAGTTCCGCTAGGGTCTGTCCTTGGAGATGTTCCATGACATAAAACGGATAGCCTTGAGCCGTTACGCCATAGTCAGTGACTTGAACAATATGCTGACTTTTGAGGGCGGCGCACACGGCTAGTTCCCACTCAAATCGCACTCTCATATCTTCATCGTCAGCCAGGGATTCTCGCAGAAGTTTGAGCGCCACTAGTTTACCCAAGCGAGTATCCATAGCCAAGAACACCTTTCCCATGCCGCCTTCGCCTAAACTTTCGATCAAGCGGTAGCGCTGATTTTCACCAATCTCGTGCTCGTAGTCATTTAAGAATTCCATGGTGTGGCAGCCCCTTTCTTGTACTTTTCAGGTCCAGTTTCAGAAAATATCTTCTTCTTTCATTACCTAGAGAAGAGGAGTTGCGGCAAAATAAAACATTAGTCACAAGACCCATATCCCTCTGGGTTCGGGGCTTGATTGGCGCATTATTAAACCGCAAGTCCCTAAGCTACGCTTCAATGGTGACCTTGCCGACTGGCATAGCGACACAAGGCAAGATGTAATCTTGGGCTATTTCGTCGGGATTTAAGCCGTCAGGCTCTGTTTGGTAAGTCACTTCACCTGCTAGCTTGCGCTTTTTGCAGGCTCCGCAGACGCCCTGCATACAGCCGCTACGAATCTCGATATCGTGTTGTTGAGCAACGTCTAAGATTGACTCTTCCGGATCACAAACCGCCTCTTTCCCCGATTGAGCAAAATAGATCATCGGCGTCGCCGAGCTGGCCGCCTTTGATTGGGGGCTTTCTACTGTCGGTTGAGCTGGGGCCTCCACCGCCTTGGCTTCCGCTTTTCCTTTCTTTTTAGCTACTCCAAAGCTTTCCTGGTGATAGTTTTCCATGGGAAAATCCAGATGCGCCAACAAAGCCTTCACTTCCGTCATGAACCGATCAGGGCCGCAGACGTAAACTGCTCGTTCGGGTAAATCGGGCGCAATTTGCTTTAGCATTAACTCCGTCAGTCTGCCAGTAAAGCCAAACCAAGGCTGCCCCGATACTGGACGGGTTACCGTAATCGCCAGCTTAAAATGGGGTTGTCGCGCCGCCATCAATTCCAATTCCTGGCCCATAATAATGTCACGGGGACTGCGAACACTGTTAAAAAAGATCACATCGCGATCGCTGGCTGTGTCGTATAACCATCTAGCCATCGACAGCATTGGTGTAACCCCGCTGCCTGCAGAAATCATCAGTAGCTTGCGGGAACTATCAGCGGCGCAGGTAAATTTACCCATGGGGCCACCGAGCAACTTCACTTCACTACCGACAGCGATATTGTCGTGCAGCCAATTAGACACTAGCCCGGGCGCTGCTTCTGGATTGTCTGCCGGCGGCGGTACTCGTTTGACGGTAATATCCAACGTCTGAGACCGGGATGGCGGGGAAGAGATGGAGTAAGATCGTCGGACCGTTTTACCCTCAATCTCTAGCTCTAGGGTGACAAACTGACCTGGTTGGAAGGCAAACTGCGTTGGCGGGTTAGCCACAAAAGAAAACGTTTTCACATCTTCCGTTTCCTCAACCACTCTGGCGCACTGAACCATTAATTCGCCTTCCGTCCAGGTTGACTGTTGTTGAAGGCCCGGATTCAAACCCTCGGATTCCGGGATATCAGCAATTCTGATATCTTCAACCGACATCACAAAATCACCAACCCGAATCAGATCATTTTGCCTTAGAGCGTATTCCTGATTGATCTCGGCAGTTTGGTTATTAATAAATGAGCCGTCCGTGCTGCCCAAATCAGTGAAATGGTATTCTCCTTGGGAATAACCAATCCGACCATGGACACGACTCACTTCGGGACTGTCTAAGATTAAGTCGCAAGCAGCGGCGCGTCCAATAATCCACTCGCTTAGCTTTTGGCTTTCTGGCTGGAGTGGGTGTTCTTGCAACTCGCCAGTCTGATAGTTAACAACTTTAAGTGTCAGCATAGTTTTGATCAGGGTATGGTTTGCAGTTTAAAGAACAGGACTTTAAGGCATTCGCGTCAGGAGTCAGGGTAAGCGTTTCTCTCCGCGCACCCGCGTCTTCCAACACACTGCTTAATCATTTCTCTCTATCTCTTTTGCTCACTTTCACTCTGGTCATGTCTGCCCATGACCGTTGGAGGGTAGGTTCTGTCTCTGATTTGGTTGGTTGACGGACAGGAAGATTTTTTTCGGCGACAGCTGAAGTCCTAACTGACCTAAAAGGACGCCGTATCGTGAAGTTTGCCGTTGGAACATCTCGATTAAAGTTGCGCTTTGCGGTTGCCGCTAAATTGGATGTTTGTCCTCGATTAGGCGCAAACAAGTCGGGATGGTCCTGACAAAGCTGATCGACTAATTGATGGTGTTCTACATCATTAATACCTAATCCTTGGCGTAAATCTTGGAATACCTTCAGACTCTTAGAAGGTCTAACGCCACTTTGTCCTAACGATTCTTTGAGTACACCTGAATAGACTTGCAGACGATATTGATGGCTGAAACCAGGCAGTACTCTAGCGAGTGCGTATAATTCATCCGGGTTCAATTCCTCCAGAGAACGGCCATCTAAAAATTGAGGAAAATCGATTGCCATTTTTTGCAATTGGCGGCGTAGTAAGTTGCCATCCCGCTCTTTTGAGTACTGATTTTCACTACGCCGCCAGATTTTAACCATCCAAAGACTACTCGCTAAAATGGCTCCCCAACTCAATACCTGCTGCACAATCAAAGGTAGCCATCCTAATGTTGGACGAACTCCCAGGAAAAACAGAGCATTGAAGGCAGCGAAGCTAAATAGAGTAAATAATTGATGATGTACTTGTTCGAGAGGGAGGGGACGCTTGAACTTTTTGTTGTACCTTTTGTAAGCCTTTTCTATACGTAGCCCCAAAACATAAGTTACGCTAGAAAACAGGGTCAAAGTTAGGGGGACAGCCACTAATTTGGGTATGGCGATCGCGCTTCCGTTTAGGTAGAATCCAGGGCTCAGGAGACTGCTTAATTGGTTGGTTTCGTTCCAGACGCCAGCCGAGAGAAAGTTCCAATTACCGGAATAAAGCCAAAAGTAAAGGTAAAATCCAACTGCCAGTCCTAAATAAGCGTAGTACATTAATTTCTGGTCTGGTTGATGGATTTTACTCCAGTAAGAATTCTCCGCATCAATGTCCATACAAGCCGATTTACAAGCAACACAAGCGCTTCTTTCTAGACCGCTTTGATTGACTGTTCGGCACATCGATTGAGTAATCGACCTGGGTGGCGCAGTGTGCGCCACAGAAGTTAATAAACTACTAGGTTCACTATAAATTGACTGAACCGGCGCCATCGGACAAAAGTAATTGCACCAAGTCTTGCCGCCGTATAATAAGCCAACTGCGATCGCAGAAAGAATCGTAAATAGGAGAAAAAAACCTAGTAAAAGGCGATCTGAGTTGACCAGCAACAGCCGAACATTCAAACCCAAAAACAGTAAAAAGAATTGCAGATATGAATGGTTGCGAGATAACCAAGAATGTTCTTTGACTAGACGCTGATGTCGCCATCCTAAGGCCCTGGGAATTTGAGAGAAGAAAGATAAAGGGCAAATACGGCGCCAAGCTTCGTGACCCAGAACTAGCAAAATCAAAATGGATAAAGGCACTACCATACCCCAAAAGATTCTGGCGCCTAGAGGGTAAGGAGTCAGGGGTTGACACTTACCTTGAAACTCAAAACAAACATCAGCGCTTTCAGGACCAAATAAGCGATGCGGTTCGCTCAAGTAAGCAGAAATTGGATCATAGAATAAGGAAGCAATCAAAATTAACCAGCCTATTGCCAATCCCCAGCGAGCAAAATGCATCATTCGTTCTGGAATTTTTGCAAACATCAACCATTTCCTCCTAAAAGACTCTGTAGATTGATTCGACAAAACTCTTAGTCAAAGCTGCATTCTCGGCGAAAGTTATAGCTAGGACGCCCCCTTTTCCTTTAGAGAGGCATATTCCGCCATTCGCTATCAAATCGATTTCGCTCTCCCGTTTTTTCCCTTAATCTCGACGGTCAAATAATATCGAGTTGAGGAACCCGTCCAAATCGAATAAATGTCAT
>JAKSDM010001407.1 GCA_022360135.1 Pseudanabaenales cyanobacterium
ATTTTGGATTTGATTTCTCTCCCCATTTCCCCCATCGGATTTTAGATTTTGGATTTTGGATTTTGGATTTTCTCCGCCAGAGGATTTTGGATTTTGGATTTTGGATTTTGGATTTTCTCCCCCATCGGATTTTAGATTTTGGATTTTGGATTTTGGATTTTCTCCACTATCTCCCCCTGCCTCCCCTGCCTCCCCATCTCCCCCTGCCTCCCCATCTCCCCCATCTCCTTCCCCCTGCTTCGGATACCACCGCCACGTCTTTAATGTTCCATCCAGCGGCTCTGTGCCCAGCGCATAGGCTTGGGTAGAGCCATCGGCCGTTTGCTCAAACACACTGAACTGACAGGCTGGGAAAGTCTTAAAGATATGTTCACCTCCGTCAATATGCCAGAGGTTGAAATCTCCGCTTGGGGAGCGTCCGATGCAGCCAGCTCCGAAGCCCCCAAGCGGTGCGCCGTGCCCAGGGCCATCGTCCAGATTGCTGGCGTAGCGGACGATATAAGGAGTCTCCCAACCTTGACCAATGGGTCGATGCCAGGTGTAGAGAGGAATTTCAGGGAGAGGAGGCTGCTTTTCCATCTCCTGATTCTACAGAGAGACCGCTTAGAGTAGACCTTGGGAGTGCAGAAAAAATACGGTGAGGCGAATTAAATTCAACCCAATGAAGGTGAGGAGGACAATGCTGATTAGAACGTTGAGGAGGTTACGGGTAGATTTCATCTGAATTTGCTGATCGATTTGCTTGTCTGTTAAATTGTTGACATCCATCTGCGATGGTGTTTCCTATGTTTCCGGGCTTTTCTTGTTTTCGCTATTCCCACATCTGTTCAGGACGTCTTCATCGTAGCTCCAGGTTACTGAGGTCGAAGAAATATCTTAATGTTGATATGTCAGAATGCCATAATGCGATATCTGGCATTGGCTGAGGCCAGGTATGAAGCAATTGGAATTAGGGAGGCGCGATCGCTCAGTGCTCTGGACAAGATGCTTAACCCTCAGAGGCTCACAACCTGTTTACAGCCATTACAAAATCTCAATAGTCTGTTCAGGTAGAGCCTGATTCAAGGTAGAAAATTTTAGCCTCTACTTCTATTTCAGTTTCCACTGCTTCTATTTTGTCGCATCATTTCCCTCTGTTTTTTCCAATGACTCGACTCAAAATCGTTGACAGATATGATAACGGCTTCACTCTAGACGCCGAAGCAAAGGAATCCCTTTTTGGCTTGCTAACTCACCCCGACTTTCTTAAGGAGGTTTGTCAGCAGGCTGGGGTTGAACAGGTCGAGTTCACAGAGTTAATGTTCCAACCCACACCCTACGCTACGAAGACGCCCAAGGGGATGCCGACTGAGTTCGAGCCATATCACGACTCTCCAGACTATGTGATTATCAATGTCCCGCCTAACTTGATGTTTAAAGCCAAGGTTTTCAAGCCCAGCCGCCTCTGCGCCATCTATCGAAAACTCGCCTAAACACCTTACCTTATGACTTCCCAGACCACCACACCCACCCTGGCGAGCTTAGACGCCTTTTCTTATATTGATGACGAAGGGCGGATTCCCACCCATATTGAGGGAAAAGTGGGTATTTACGCCATCTTCGATCAAGATCATCAGTTGAACTATGTGGGATATTCCCGTGATATCTACCTCAGCTTGAAGCAGCACCTTATCCGGCAGCCTCAAGCCTGCTATTGGGTGAAAGTTCAAACTGTCGCTCGGCCTAG
>JAKSDM010000822.1 GCA_022360135.1 Pseudanabaenales cyanobacterium
AGGATTGGTCTCTGCACAAACGGCTGATTAAGAGGGTTTTAGCTCACCATGACGCCCGACCAGGAGGAGCCTGGAGCGCTCGCGGCCAAGATAAAAACACGGGAGGAATCTGGGCTCCGGTAACCCTACGGGCGAGTCGCAAGTTAGTCGTTAATCATGTTAAGGTGACGCCACGGGTAGAGGCAGACACCAGGAAAGCGATCGCAGAAGTTAACATTGACCTTACGGTTCCAGACCAACAATCCCAATATGTCCAGATAAAGGCCCAACTTCTACCGGCAAATTTTGAAGGTTCCGTCGGAAATGTTTTTGCCACAACCCGAACGCTTTCCCCTGGACAAAACACAGTCACTTTGGAAATTCCTCAACCTAACCCACAGCTCTGGTGGACGTGGGATCATGGCGATCCAAACCTATACACATTGCGATTGCAGTTCTTAGAGGGCGATCGGCTACTTGATGCTTGGGAGACTCATTTTGGTTTCCGCACTGTGAAATGGGATGCTCGGGCTCAGGTTTTTCGCTTAAACGGCCATCGCATTTTCCTCCGCGGCACTAACTATATTCCCTCTCAATGGTTGAGCGAACTGACGCCAAACCGCATCAGTCAGGACATTGACCTGATGCAAGACGCCTATATCAACAGTGTGCGAGTACATGCTCACATCACGACTCCAACATTTTACGATCAGGCTGACGAAGCGGGACTCCTCGTATGGCAAGACTTTCCACTGCAATGGGGATACGAAGAAACCGAGGCTTTTTCGGCTGAGGCGATTCGTCAGGGGCGAGATATGATTGCTCAGCTCTATAACCATCCTTCAATTTTTGCCTGGAGTCTTCATAACGAGCCGCCTTGGGATGCCTTTTGGATGGCTGATAAATATGACACCTACAATCTAGACCACAATCGCCGCTTGGATAGGGATCTCTATCAGGGGCTGCGCTCAGAAGACCCGACTCGCTATCTACATCCTGCGTCCGTGGTGGGGGAACACCCCTGGTGGGGCTGGTACTCGTTTACCTATGGTCGTTATGGGGAACCCACTGATCAGCCGCTGATCACGGAATTTGGGGCGCAAGCTCTGCCCAATTTTCCGTCTCTAACACGCATTTTTGATGCGTCTGTACTATGGCCAGAAACTGAAACGGACTGGACGGAATGGCGCTATCGAAATTTTCAGCCCCATGAAACCTTTAACATTGCTCAGGTGCCTATGGGGGACAATCCAGAAGAATTTATTGGCAACACCCAACAATACCAGGCGCGACTGAACCAATACGCCGCAGAATCTTACCGACGGCAACACTATCGACCCGTATCCGCTATCTTTCAGTTTATGTTTTGTGAACCCTGGCCCTCGGTCAACTGGGGCATGGTGGACTATTGGCGGGATCCAAAGTCAGGATATTTTGCCCTCCAACAGGCTTACCAGCCCATCTTACCTAGCATTGAAGCCCCAGCAGAGCCTCAGGTGGTAGGGAAATCGTTTCCGGTTCAGCTTTGGGCAGTTAACGATACTTGGGAACCCTTATCGAAAGTTACTCTTAGCTATGTCCTTAAGCAGGGCGATCGCCCTTTAAAAACTGCAACCATCCCTTTTCGGCTGGGAGCAGATGACCTCAAGCTGTTGGCTCGTCTAGAGATTACGCCTGATCTTGCTGGCGACTATACCTTGGCGGCTACAATTCAGGATTCTCAGAACCATCGCATCAGTCAGAACCAATATACTTTCACCGCCATTCCTCAAACTTAGGGGCGCTATTATGATTCATCGTTTTCCTTACTTTTATGGAAGACTGATAGGGGCGACCGCCATATTGTTGTTGATCTGGCATACACTCCTGCCAAACAACGGCATAGCGTCTATGCGCCGCGGAATTGTTCTCAACCAAATTGGGTACTTGCCCCAAGCGCCAAAAGTCGCCTTGCTGATCAATCTATCAAGTGAAGATAATCCCCAAGCTGCACTGATCAATTTGGCAGATGGTAAGGTAGTCCAAACAATTGCTCCCTCACCTCCCGTGATTGATCCAGCAAGTGGAGATACCTTACAAACCTTAAATTTCAGCGCCATTACCCAACCTGGAGATTACCTGTGGCGCTATGGTAGGTTCCAGTCAGCGCCTTTTGCTATTAAGGAAGCCGTTTTTACCGACACCTCAAAACTTTTACTGCGTTCCTACTATCTACAGCGGTGTGGCGTCAAACTAGCCGATCCAGAAACGGGACTTTACCATCCCCCTTGCCATTTAACAGATGGGGTTATGGCCCACAGCGATGAAGCTCATGCTGTCGATCAATCGATTCCAGCAGCGGGTGGTTGGCATGATGCTGGCGATTACGGCAAGTATGTGGCGACAGCAGCTGTCACGGTAGGCCGCTTGTTGAGTATTTATGAACAGTTTCCAGCTCACTTTTGGGACGGACAACTCAACATTCCTGAAAGCGGTAATGGCGTGCCAGACCTGTTAGATGAGATGAAATTTGGGTTGGACTGGATGTTGCACATGCAGAGAGCCGACGGGGCTGTCTATCGCAAACTTTCAGGAAAAGTATGGCCGATTGGCCTATCCCCAGAAGAGGATACC
>JAKSDM010000030.1 GCA_022360135.1 Pseudanabaenales cyanobacterium
TATCTGAAGCTGGGTGGAATGTTGTGAATGGGGACGAGGTGAATTAGTGATATGAGTGGGCAATTGGATAAGGAGATTTCCAGAAAAGAATTTACCCTTTGTAGGGTGGAATGGCGCTGAAATAAGCCATGTGGGCAATGCCCACCCTACGGAATATCTGCCATCATAAAACAGCTAATATCACCCCTTTTACCTTAGAGAATGGGGTTCGTTGTGCTTCTCGCTTGGGTAAAGTAAAACGCATTATTTGTAGAAATCATCCCAGATCTTTGTTTTGTAGAGTTCCTACAATTAATCCCATTCAAGGCGTAAAACTTAAGCCGGGAAAATTTCAACCCCAAAATCAGCTGAAACCCATATGGACTGGAACGATTTTCCCGTAAGGATTCCCGCCTTAAAATATAAGCCTATAACACCACAATCCTATCAATTGGGGAACTAGAAATCATGAGACTTAAGACCTATTCGACGCTAGGACTTTAGAACTAAATAAGAATTAGTACTTTTGGTCATTCCTCTATGGCCATATTAGATCGTAGACTGAAAAAGTCTGCCAAATAAGGTTACACAGAGTTAAAGAGAGTGATGAGACAACTATAGGCATTAGACAATGGCAAACCTATAGCCCAGAGTTGGACAAGCGTTGCCGCATTACTAAAGAAGTTTATTCTAAACTTAAAGACTTTATTCTGAACTTAGAGACTTTATTATTGTTGTACAAATAAGAGTATTATCTAGCAGATCTGATGTTGAATTACTAGTTATACCGCTGCAAATATTAGTAGGAGGCTCATATGTGCTTTAAGTTGAATTACTCTTCTCGTCTTATTGTCTTCTCTCTAATTTTTCTCCTTTTGCAATCTTGTTCTAATGAAAGATTAAATACAGCAGACCTTGATTTAAAGCCTGATAGTCTGAGTTCTTCTTTAAGTGCTAATGAAAAATTAAGTATATTAGACCTTATTTTAAAGTCTGATAGCCTGGGTCCTTTAGAGTTGAGTCAGGAAGTCAATATATCGGAGGATTATCTTAAGGAAATTTTTCCTGGTTTTGATGTCTCCTACATGATTGGATCAGGGGACTCTCCTGATTTTCATTATTTTAAAGTATCTACAAGAGGAGGAGATCTATTGTTCTCAATTTCTTCGTATTTAGAGTATGAAAATTATGAACAAGGGACCATTAAAAATCCTGATGATATTAGAATTGACATTCTTACCGTTTACAGTAACCAAATCGAGGATCAATATGGCATTCGAGTCGGTGACGGTTACCAAAAGGTAGTAGAAAAAAGAGGAACAGATTTGCAGTTTGGAGCTGCTCATCATAATATATGGGTGGGTTCAGGGATGATCTACTATGCCATTCCTCTCCCCCCTACAGGGATTGGAGAACCTGATAGGAGTCCCACTCTGGTAACTCAAGCAGAAGTATATGAAGGTAATTGGGCTGTAAGTTCAATATCATGGCCTACATCAAAATGGTAAGGCGGTATAACATAGGCCCTGAGGCCAACGAAATCAACAAATTCCTCTGAAACCCTTCTCAATCAACTCAGTCAGCTGCAAAAGCTCCCTTTCATCAACTCAAAAGCTCTGGTGGGTATATGCTATCCCGTCAGAAGCTCCTTGACAGAGCAGCACCCTTAAA
>JAKSDM010000696.1 GCA_022360135.1 Pseudanabaenales cyanobacterium
AAAATGCAGGTGTTCTTACCAATTTCATGAAGACCCCCAAGCGGAATGATCTTGAGAGCAAGATTTGAGTTGTTTTGACCCATAAGTATCCTTGTATGAACTTTTGATTCGAAATAGAGAAATAGAGAAGACTATGCTGAAATACGGAGGTGTTTTACTAAACCATTTCAGGCTAATGAGGTAGATGTTTGAATAACCGGGAGGAAACTATTTATCGGGTTTCTGTAGCTTTAGGTAAGCTAAGACGATTCCAGCAATCAAGGGCGGCGTAAGGCTCACACTGCCTGCTAAGTAGGCGTCTAGGGCTCTATGAGTCAACTAGGCCAGACTCTAAAATTGCGAGATCTAATCAGATATCTCTAACCACAAACTACCGACTCTAAAGGGTCAGGCAAATACCGACAGGATGTCTATAAAACCTGGAAGTATTCAATTGTCGGAAGGCTGAAAAATTACTGAAGTCCTTGAGGCAGAGGCTTGTCAATCTACTTTCATGGGATAACCGATAGGGAGAGGTCTTGAAGTACAGCTCTGAGGGTTTGAGTAACCTCTAAGGCAGGCGGGCAGAGTGGTAGACGTCCAGCGCCGACTTGCCATCCCTGAAGGGATAAAGCTGCTTTGAGGGGGATAGGATTGGTGGTTAGGAAGAGGGCTTTAAATAAGGGGAGGAGTCGGAGGTGAATTTTAGCGGCTGCTCGAACATTGCCTGCTTCGAAGGCTTGTATCATTTGCTGCAATTCATTGCCGACAAGATGACTGGCTACACTGACGACGCCAGTAGCGCCGATCGATAATAGAGGAAGGGTCAAGGAATCGTCCCCTGAGTAAATGGTAAAGTCAACAGGAGTCAACCGTCGGATTTCCCCAACTTGATCCAAATTACCGCTGGCTTCCTTAATAGCAATGATGTTCGGAATTTGGGCTAACTTCCCTACGGTTTCAGCGGCAAGGTTTTGTCCGGTTCGACCCGGAACATTGTAGAGCATGAGCGGTAGCTCGGGCACAGTTTCCGCGATCGCCTTAAAGTGTTGATATAGACCCTCTTGGGGGGGTTTGTTGTAATAGGGAACTACTTGCAAGGAACCATCTAAGCCTAACTGATTCGCTTTTTGGGTTGCCTCTATCGCTTCCTGAGTCGAATTAGATCCAGTTCCAGCAATAATTTTCGCCCTGCCCGAGACCGCCTGTTTAACCACTTGAAACAGCTGATATTCCTCTTGCCAACTGAGGGTGGGAGATTCCCCAGTTGTGCCGCAAACTACCAGGGTGTCTGTACCGTGTTTAACTAAATGTACTGCCAGTTTCTCAGCAATCGGATAATTAACCTCGCCCTCCTGAGTGAACGGCGTAACCATTGCTGTGAGAACCCTTCCAAAACTTACCACGCTTCTCTCACTCCTCTACATCAAGCCGGTGTGGGTACGGCTAGCCAACGATTCACCGCTAGCAACTCAGCAATTTGTAATGCGTTCAAAGCGGCTCCCTTACGAATTTGATCTCCACTTAGCCAGAATTCCAGACCACAGGGATGAGAAAGGTCTTGGCGAATGCGTCCAACTAATACGGCATCCTGGCCGCTGGCCTCTATCGGCATAGGAAAATAATTTGTCCGCCAATCCTCCACCAGCTTGACACCTGGGGACTGGCTGAGAATTTCTCTAGCTTTAGATACTTCAAAAGGCGCTCCAAACTCCAGATTAACGGCTTCCGAGTGAGCCCGAAGGACGGGAACCCGAACACAAGTAGCGGTAATCCGCAGATTTGGGGATGCAAAGATTTTTCGAGTTTCGTTCACCATCTTCATCTCTTCCTCACAGTAGCCTTGCTGATTGAGGGCTGAATTGTGAGGAAAAAGATTGAAGGCGAGGGGATAGGGAAAGATTTCCGCGTGAGGCTCCTTACCCTCCAAAATATCTCTAGTTTGCTGTTCGACTTCCGCCATGGCGCGAGCGCCAGCCCCGCTGGCGGATTGGTAGGTGGCCACAACCAGCCGCTGAATCGGTTGAACCTGATGTAGCGGCCAAGTCGCCAGGGTCATTAAGATAGTTGTGCAATTAGGGTTAGCGATAATTCCCTGATGATTGGCTGCTGTTTGGGGATTAACTTCCGGCACGACTAGAGGGACATGGGGAGCCATACGAAAGGCGCTGGAGTTATCGATCACCACTGCCCCAGCCGCCACCGCCTTGGGAGCCCACTGTTTAGAGATATGACCGCCAGCAGACGCCAGCACCAGATCAACCTGGTTAAAGGCGCGATCGCTGAGCGCCTCTACCTGAAGTGTTTCACCTCGAAACGGCAGCTTTGTCCCAGCTGATCGGGGAGACGCCAAGAGTTTCAAATCAGCGACAGGAAAATTGCGGCTCTCCAACAAATTCAGTAATTCAACGCCAACGGCTCCCGTCGCTCCCAAAATTGCAACTCGATAGGATTCAGGCAAG
>JAKSDM010000206.1 GCA_022360135.1 Pseudanabaenales cyanobacterium
ACCAGGGACTGAAATCTACGACTGCCGAGGGAAATTCTGTCTGGATAATAACGGGAATATGGGCAATCTTGCTAACAAGACTGATTGATAGCGCTTGAATGCTTGCATTCATGATGATCACCTCACCCAATACTTGCCAAACGATATTGGCCTAACTTCAATGCTGCTTAAGCTAAGTCTGTTAACCAGGGATAACAACCTGCTTCTAAAAAACACAATTATCCTCAGGGCAATCACCTGGTATGAGAAGAAATTGTGGTTGACAATGATGTGCTTATTGAGATTATATATCAATAAGCTTAGGCTCATCAAGTCCGACACAAAAATGGCGGGAGGCCAATTTTGTAAATTGCTGGGCCACTCAAAATTTTTAGGGGCGTTATCATGACTACCTATGCTCAAGAGCTTAGAAACACTGCCAAAGCTTTGGTCGGCAGCGGCAAGGGGATTTTGGCGATGGATGAGAGTAATGGAACTTGCAATAAGCGATTTGAGGTCTTGGGCATTCCAACCACAGAAGCTTCTCGGCAGTCCTATCGGGAATTAATCTTAACTACACCTGGCCTGTCTGAGTTATATTAGCGGTCCTATTCTTTACGATGAAACCATTCGTCAAAACACTCAGTCAGGGGTCCCTTTCTTAAAAGTGATTGCGGAGGTCGGCATGATTCCTGGTATTAAAGTTGATACCGGAGCCAAAGATTTTGCCAATCATCAGGGTCTCAAAAGTCCCCGCATTCCGCCACTGTTTGTAGTGCCATTAGTGCAAAAATATTGTTGATTGTGCACAGCCTTGACAAATCTAAGGTTGACAACGAAGGATAGCTTATAGTAACTATTATTGAAATTTATCGTCAATAAATAAAATTAGGATATAGAATCATGACTGTGTAAGTTGCTATAGGTATACAACTATAGCAGTTCTAAATCAGTCGTAAATCTTATGAAACGGGGATCATTGTCAAATAGGGATTGCAAGGCTCCAAAAGCCTTTTGCATTTACAAATCATCTAGGATTGCTATATGACAGAATATGAGCCTAGCTGGAGAAGTTAACGTATAGGAGTCAGCTTTGCTGCTAAGAATGTTGACAATTTACACGATCCCCTATCATCGCGTCAGCGTTTATTGAGAAGGGTTATGATTATTAGCCCTTCCATGTATTCTCCCCCTATCGTGTGAGGAAATAACTTGAGGCATTTGTATCTCCCCAAAAGCCTGTGTTTAGCTGGTCTCTCATGGGTTTTTATTGGTTCAATAGCCCATGCTGCATCCGTTGGCTTAACGGCAAGGTTAGATGAAGAAGCTTCCATCGTGAGTCCAGTGAATGCTTCGGTCGCTTCTGCCGCAGATTCATTATCCCAGTCGCCCACCTCTGATATTGAAATGCCGGTTCAAGTTGAGGCTCCAATTCAGATTACAGATGTCCAGCTTACTCCTACCGATTCAGGTGTAGATTTGTTTTTACGGACGGCGACAGGTCAACTGTCGCCAGTTTCTCTCTCTGTTGTTAGCAATGATCTGATCGCAGATATTCCCAATGCAGTTTTAATTTTAGCGGATGGTGAACAGTTTCAAGCAACGGATCCGACTGATGACATCGCACTGGTAACCGTTAGCAATCAACCAGATAATCAGGTGCGGGTAGTTATTACTGGTGTTAGTGAAGCCCCATTTGCAGATGTCAGCGCCGATGAAACAGGATTGGTATTCAGTATTGCGCAAGCGGCGGCTGACGAGTTTGCTGGGGAAGACACCCTGCGTTTTGTGGTCACGGCCGAGAAAACCCCTGAAGTTGTTCAGGATGTGCCCATTAGTCTGACCGTATTGACACAGGATGAGCTGGAAGACGGGGACATTACCACCCTCGACGGGATTGCTGGCAATACCCCTAACTTTTCCTCTTTTTCAGCCACTGGCAGCCGCAGTTTTACGTTTTACAGTATTCGCGGTCTATCTAACCAAAACTTTGGCTCTCGGGATCCGGTGGCCTTCTATATTGACGATGTACCCTACGACTACGGTAGTTTCATTGATCTTGACCTGCCTGATCTGCAACAGGTGGAAATTTTACGGGGACCGCAAAACACCCTCTATGGCCGCAGTAGTCAAGCAGGTGTGGTAAACATTATCACTCGCAAACCGACGAATGACCTGTCGTTCAACAGTGCGGTTAGTTATGGCAGCGAAGAAAATTTGGATCTCCGTGCTGGTGTCAGCGGTCCTATCATCGAAGATGAGCTATTTTATCGGCTGTCTGGCAGCTATGAGCGGCGAGATGGCTTCTATGACAATAGCTTTTTAGATGAGGAGTTTGATGAGAAGTCGGGGTGGACAAGTCGGGCTCAGTTACGGTGGACACCATCGGAAGATTGGGATGTTTCCCTCAATACATCCTTTGAAGATTATCGAGACGGGGCTTATCCCTTTGTGCCGTTGGATGACGATGATCCCTTTGACATTGAACAGGACTTTAATGGGTTCAACGATCTCAATACGAATAGTCAATCCCTGAAGGTTGCTTATCTCCAGCCCAATTTCCGCGTTACTTCGATTACCACGCGTCGTTTCTCAGATTGGACGGCTGAGGGAGAGATTGATCTGACAGTGGCGGATGTACTTCGCTCGGAGAGTGACTTTGATTCAACCGTATGGACTCAAGAATTACGCTTGCAATCTCCGGAAGAAGCGGAGCAGTTGCAGTGGATTGTAGGCGGCTACTTTGAGTCTAGAGAGTTTGACAATAATGGCACTGGGTCGTTTTTTGGGGATGATGCGGCAGCTGTCTTTGGGCCAACGAC
>JAKSDM010001236.1 GCA_022360135.1 Pseudanabaenales cyanobacterium
GCCGTCACATGGCTAGTGCAAACTCAAAAAGCAACTCATGACGAAGCGTTGCGTATCGGACAACTCCTGGTGGAATGCGGCATTATTCACCACGTTACCGATGAGCACTCCTTTAAGGATGAGTATCTGTTTTACCGTTTCTACGAGGATGAAGCATCTATGGCCACATCTTGATGGTGTTTTGTGTCTTCATAGGATCTTCTCAGGCAACCCAATGCTCACCCCTGATTTCCGTTAGTCTGTGTTCAGATGTAGCGATTCTCGCTTGTATTGAATACCTTTAAGTAAAATTAGGGTATAGGGTGCAGAGTGTAAGGCGTAATCAATACAAATGAAAACTCCTAAATGAAAACTACTAAATGAAAGCCCCTATAAGTTGACATCACGAAATGAGCTTGTTACATTTATTTACATAAGCTCAGATATTACTTCTACCCTGAAGTGCATTCAGTTGATTGCTATCGGAATCATGTCGATAGCCTTGACCTAATGCTCTGCTTGACGAAATTCAGAGGTGCAAATGCACCTTTGGGATATTTTGATTGGCTTGAAATCTCCCTGGTGGCTAGACCGGATTTCCCCTTAGCTTAAGTTTTTTATTAAATGTTTAGACTACACGAATGGGCGCTCCTAATAGTTGTTGTTTTAGTCAATAGCGGAGTCATGATCTGGGCGGTTTCGCTTTCCTCACTTTGGTGAAGCGGTAAGGGAAATCAGGTCAGTAGCAAGGCGAATAATCCACAATAATCACCCCTATCAGCAACAGCAACGCCACATTAGGGGCAAATCCTAACTTTGCCGCCGCCACTTGCACTACATCAATCGCCAAGGCAAACCAGATAAACGGTAGGAGTAGCAGGAAAAGTAGAAACAGTAGTAGTGAAACCGGCAGATAGATCATGGAATGGGGTTTACTCAATTAAACTCATCTATCTCTCTATTAGACGAATGGCACTGAAATAAGCCATGTGGGCAATGCCCACCCTACGGAATATCTCATCTATCTCTCTATTAGACCCTCTCACTTCAGGAATTTCATTGGGCAATTCAACTCGATCTTACTTACCTGCCTGCCCAAGAGCATTGTAGTGAAGTAGAGCAGCTTCTTAACAAGAATTAGCATTCACTGGTTATTTTCTCTGGAAGTCTTGCCGTAGCAGCTTTAGCAGGTTAGCATGACGCTTAATTCTGCTCAGGTAATGATAGTCATGGGTTCACGGCCAGGGGATGAGTCATTGAAGATGAGTCATTGAAAGTGAGTAGGACATTTTCATTCTGTTCTCTGTGGTCCAGAGTTTCGTGGCCTTTGGGTTATACAGGCGTCAAACAGTCTGTAGAGGCCTGTATGCGGCGCAACACGGTTAAAGCGCTAGGGTTCTTGCTAGTCACGTTAAAATTACTGTTTTGTTGGAAGGAGTACACTGCATGACTGTCACTCTCAAGTCTGATGTCGCTCACCGCCAAGTCTCTGGACGAAAACGCTCCTCTAAGGCCAGAGTGACGTCGCTTAGGATCGTTACAGTTCAACCATCTCCTTGCCCGTCGGCCCCTAATTTCCCGCTTCGAGTTGTGGTCCAGAATCCGCATCCGGAGCAAGGCGTATGCAAGCTCCCTGAAAAGCCCGCTGATCCCCTATGGTTAAGGTTGTTGGTGGTGGCCTATCAGGGGTCGATGTTACTAACTGGAGGGTTAGTAGCTAGTGTCTTGCTGGTTTATGGCTGGATGGTTGGCGCCAATCAATTGACGCTGCAGGCCGCGCATCGCTTAGAAAGCCTTCAGCGTAGCAAACAGCAGTTGATCGCCGCCAACGAGGTGCTCAAGAGTCATATGGCTCAGCAAGCCGAGAATTCGGGAACGGGATTACACCCGCCTCAACCTGCCAGCGCCATTTTTATCCAGCCTGCTTCTGAGCGCCCTGCAACTAACCCCCAAAGGGCTGCAGAGAGTGGTCTGGCTTCTCCCAAAGACGTTTCTAAACTGCTTCTGCCACTAGGGTATTAACTTGCTCCGCCTGGACTGCTTTCTGCGTCCGCTTGGTTGTTCTAATTTTGCTTGCTTGCTGAGCATGGCTTCATTCATACCGCCATCCTTAACCCGCGATCGCTTTAGGTGGGTCAATCGTCGTCGTCGGTTGTCTCGGTCTCGCCCTTCATCATCTGGGCGGCGAGTCGCGCTGGTATGGTGCATTTTGATGCTCTGCATTTTGGCCCTGCTAGTTAAGTTATCGCAGCTTCAAATTGTTCAAGCGTCTGCTCTCCGGGAGTTAGCGCAGCAGCAGCGGCAAATCCGTCTCGCCCCCAAGCCCAGCCGCCGTCCAATTGTTGATCGTCAGGGTAATGTGTTGGCGGTTGATCGGATCATGTATACCTTATACGCCCATCCTCTGCTATTTAAACAGTCGAAGCAGGCGATAGCGCAGCAGTTGAGTTCCCTGCTAGAGAAGCCAGTCGAAGACCTGCTGAACCAGTTTAATCAGCAGCAGACAGGGATTAAAGTCGAGGTCGAGATACCAGAAGAACTGGCTGGCCGCATTACTCAGTTACGTCTGGACGGATTGGAGCTAATACCAAATCAGCAGCGGTTCTATCCTCGCCAAGATCTACTAGCCCATGTGGTGGGTTATGTCGATATAGACGGCGAAGGACAGGCCGGGTTGGAGTATAGCCTAGAGGATCAGCTGCTCCTGCCTGAGGTGGCTGCAGCCTCGCTCCAGAATCCCAACCCAGTTTCGGCAGATGCCGGCGACACCCCTCTTGATGCGCTGGCTGATAATTCCTTGGCTTATGATAACCTCCAGCTAAAGCTGACTCTAGATAGTCGTCTCCAGCGAGTAGCCCAGCGCAGTTTGCGGCAAAAGCTTCAGGAATATGGGGCGAAGCGGGGCGCTGTGCTGGTAATGGACGCCCGTGACGGCGCTTTGCTGGCGATGGTGACTGAGCCAAGCTTTAACCCCAATCGCTATTACGAGGCAAAGGTAAATTGGTTCAAAAACTGGGCGGTGACTGATCTCTATGAACCGGGTTCGACGTTCAAGTCGATCAATCTGGCGATCGCCCTGGAGACGGTTCATCTTCGCCCCGATGATGTGGTCAATGACGAGGGGCGGATTCAGATTGGCAAATGGCCGATTCAAAATTTTGACTACCGCGCCGTAGGCGGGCGCGGCGCCCTAACCATTGCCGATGTGCTGAGGTACTCCAGTAACGTGGGTATGGTTCATGTGATGGCGCTGCTGCAGCCATCGGTTTATTACGACTGGCTAGAACGCTGTGGTTTGGGAAAACTGACAGGCATTGAGCTTCCGGCTGAAGCGATGGCTCAACTTAAGAGTCGCGAACAATTCATCAATACTCGCGTAGAGTCCGCTACGACCGCCTTTGGTCAAGGGTTTTCGATCACGCCGATTCAGTTGTTACAGCTCCAAGCCGCCTTAGCAAACGGGGGGAAGCTGGTTACTCCTCATGTCGCTCAAGGACTGGTGGATGAAACCGGTCACTTCTATTGGAAGCCTGTACGACCCCTTCCTCAATCACTCTTCTCACCCGAAACCACAAAGCAGGTATTGGCGATGATGGAGCAAGTGGTTACGGATGGCATGGGTAAACCGGCCCAAATCCCGGGATATCGCATTGCAGGTAAAACGGGGACTGCTCAGAAGGTGGCTTTGAGCGGAGGTTACAGCGATCACCGTATCACTAGTTTTGTCGGAGTTGTGCCGGTTGAAGCGCCCCGTTATGTGGTTTTAGCGATCATTGATGATCCTTTGGGTGAGGATGCCTATGGGGGCAATGTCACGGCGCCTATTGTGAAATCGGTAATTGAATCGCTGGTGGTGATTGAGGGGATAGCGCCGAGTAAGTGAGGAGTAATGATGTCTCAAGCTGGTTCAAAGCTTTTTCCAGATTATCGTTGACAATCTGGATATCAAACTCATCAGCCGCTTCGATTTCTACCTCAGCTCTTTTAAGCCGACGGGCGATCGCGGTTTCATCATCATGACCCCGCTGCCGAATCCGGTTTTCCAACTCCACTAGCGAGGGCGGCAGGATAAAAATCTGCAGCGCTTTAGGATAAGACTGGCGCACCTGTCTCGCTCCTTCTAGCTCGATCTCCAGGACAACCGAGCGATCTCGCTGGATTTGCTGTTCTACAGGTTGGCGAGGCGTACCGTAGTAATTACCCGCAAACTCAGCCCACTCCAACAGCTCATCCCGAGCCACCATCTGTTGGAACACTTGACGACTGATAAAGTAGTAATGCTGACCATCCACCTCACCCGGTCTGGGTGGACGCGTAGTCGCCGAGATCGACAAATATAGTTCAGGATGACGCTGCAGGAGCGGGTATAACAGTGTCCCTTTACCCACGCCGCTCGGACCAGTGAAAACAATCAGCTTCCCTCGGTTAATGGAATTATCAGATTTTGTTGCTAACGCAGCTCCTGAGCAGTTGAGATCCCC
>JAKSDM010000892.1 GCA_022360135.1 Pseudanabaenales cyanobacterium
GCAGCTGATTGTCTTACGGGCGCAAGCATTCGCCAAACGCCAGCCTCAAGAAGCCTCGGTTGATATTGAAATGGCGGTGGAATCGGGTAAAACAGAGGACACCGAAAGCTATTCCCGCTCCCCGTTTGTCCACCAAATTCGGGAACAGATGGTGGCCGATGCGATTGACCCGGCGGATGCTGTGTTGCGCGATCGGGTGATTCGGGAACTGATGCAATATTTACAGGACCAACATCAAGACGACTGCGTTGACTACCTGACGTTGCGACTGCAAGATTTATCCGCATCAGAAATTGATGACATCCTGGGACTTACTTCTCGGCAGCGTGACTATTTGCAGCAGCGGTTTAAGTATCATGTCGAAAAATTCTCTCAAATCCAGCACTGGCAACTTGTCCACCAATGGCTAGGGGCTGATTTAGATCAAAATTTAGGCATCCCTTCCCAACAATGGCAAGCCTTTGTTAATCAACTTGATTCCGAACAATGCCGACTGCTCGAATTCAAGCAGCAGCAAGCTAGCGATCCCGACAAGGCTACCCCCTCTGATATCGAAATTGCTAAGGCGATGAACTATACGCCCAAGCGGCTCAAACGCAATTGGGGACAAATTCTAGCCCAGGCCTGGAAGTTTCGGAATCAAATGGATAAGTAAGTCTGGAACAGAAGGCTAAAGACATTCCTTATGAGCCTTCTGCGCTTTCATTCTGATTCGGCGGCTCGAACTTGTAGCCAACCCCCCGAACCGTTTGAATTAAGGCGGGTTGATTAGTATCCACTTCAATCTTCTTGCGGATTTGACCAATATGAACGTCTACTACTCGTTGATCGCCAACATATTCGTAATCCCAAACTTTTTGAATCAACTCTGTGCGACGCCATACTCGACCGGGATGGCTAGCCAAAAAATGTAAGAGATCAAACTCCAGAGCTGTCAGCGGAACTAGTTCGCTGTTGAGGGTGACTTCTCGACGGACTGGATCAATTGCCAATTGACTAAAAGTTAAGCATTGCTGCTCAGCTGCAGTCACTGGACGCTGCCGCTTCAATATTGCCCCCACTCGAACCTGCAATTCACCTAGACTAAAGGGTTTAGTGAGGTAGTCATCCGCCCCTTGATGAAAGCCTTTAATTTTATCTGCTTCATCCGACCGACTGGTTAACATCAATACGAAAACCCCAGTCCGAGACTGCATCTCCTGGCAGAGGTCATATCCATTCGCATCGGGCAAGTTAAGATCCAGAATGACCAGATCAGGATTAAACTGTTCAAATACCGCCATTGCACTTTTACCATCCTCAGCGGATTCCATCTGGTAGTTCTGTTTGGTCAAAAATCGATAAACCAGATTGCGAATAGCCGGATCGTCATCAACAACGAGGATCTTGGCGGAAGCCATGGTCAAAACCTTGCACTGAGATGAACATCATTGAACACATTAGAAAGCCGATTGAGAGAAACGAGACTGCTCAGCAACTTTTTTATAACTTAAGCGGCCACTTCCCATGAGCTTAGGTAAAGTTTCAGAAAGAAATTTTAGAGAGCATATTTAGCTTAATAGACAATTTAACTAAATTACTGGTAGAGAGTCACATTTTTAGAGACATACTTTAGTTTGCTATTCAGGTCATTCTAAGGGAAGTTTCCCTTTTCCGGAAAAGCTTCGCCAAATCTTATTTCCGATTCCGGAGTTAGATGGTTACACTGAGAGCAATGACTTTAATCGGCTATTATCTTTTTGTTACATTCTCCAGGTCTTCTAGTCGCCAATCATAGGCTTTAATGGCGTCTTGTGGAGGTTTTCAGATGAGCGATCAGATGGGCGATCAAAATGCTTACGATAAATTAGGATTAACAGAGTCATCCTCATTTGAGGATATTCAGGCTGCGCGAGATCGCCTTGTAAAGGAATCTTCAGGCGATCGCAAGCAAACAGAGACGATTGAGGCCGCCTATGATGCGATCTTGATGGAACGTCTAAGGCTGCGTCAGGAGGGAAAGATTAAGGTTCCCGATCGGATTCGCTTCCCAGAAAAAGCAGCGGTTCCTCCTTCCACGCCCCTACCCACTTCAACTCAACTCAGCCCGGGGTGGCTGCAGGGGTTACTCGACACCCCAAGTCGGGACGATATTATCTGGCCCAGTATTATTTTTTCGGGTTTAGCGCTTCTGGCCTTGTTTGCCCCTCCTCTCGCTTTAGCACTGGGTGTAGGGTCTACCATCTAC
>JAKSDM010000265.1 GCA_022360135.1 Pseudanabaenales cyanobacterium
TAGTTTCCGGGACTTAGAAGATGATTTCAATCGCGTTTTTATTGCGCCAACCTTAACGTGGCAAATTGGCGATCGCACCGACTTGACTGTTAACCTGGAATACATTAACGATAATGACCCGGCTGATTATGGTACAGTGCTTTCCGGGGAAGGCGATACAATCATCCCTAACGATCGAGTTATTGGTAATCCTGATGACACAATCGACAAAGACTACCTAAGTGTGGGGTATACGCTAGAGCATGGTTTCAGTCAAAACTGGCAGTTGCGTAATCAGTTTAGCTACATCTCTGATAACTTTGACTATAGTGTCACTGCCCTGCCGTTTGCGTTTAATGAATCGACTGGGATTTTATCTCGGGCATTTACGGATCGGTTTAACGAGGATGACTTTTATTCTTTATTCACCAATCTACAGGGTCAATTTAATACCGGCCCTGTAAAACATACGCTTTTGTTTGGCGTTGATTTATCACGTACCGATAGCACAGGCGTTACCCGATTTTCTGCTACTGCATCTGAATTTCTTACTCCTCTGGATGTTTTTAATCCGGACTATTCGGCAGTTTTAGCGCCTTCGGATAGCAATGATATTCCAATTGCGTTTGGGAGTGATACAACGACCGATCGCTTTGGCGTCTACCTACAAAACCAAATTGATATTTTAGATAACTTGATTTTAGTGGCAGGCTTGCGCTATGACACCGTTGATCAAGACACAACTGATATGTTAACCGATCTAGAAACCAATCAATACGATGATGCTGTGACCCCTCGAGTGGGTATTGTGTACCAGCCGATTGAGCCTGTTTCTCTTTATGCGAACTATGCTCAATCCTTCAATCCCAATGGGGGCGCTGACGCCGCAGGTCAGCCGTTCGAACCTGAAGAAGGCGAAGGATTTGAAGTGGGTGTCAGAGCAGAGCTAATTGAAAATCGGCTTGCCGCTACACTGGCTTATTTTAATATCACCAAACAAAACGTGTTAACAGCTGACCCGGTCGTTCCTTTTGCCTCTGTAGCCACGGGTGAACAACGGAGCCGTGGCGTCGATTTCAACTTGACGGGCGAAATTTTGTCGGGTTGGAATATCATTACATCCTATGCTTACATTGATGCTGAGGTGACTGAAGACAATACTGATATCGTTGGCAACAGATTGACAGGTATTCCAGAACATAGCGTCAGCTTGTGGACTACCTATGAAATTCAATCTGGAGAGTTACAGGGACTAGGGTTTGGCTTAGGATTTAATTTTGTTGGGGAGCGCCAAGTTGATTTAGCCAATAGTCTTGATGTAGACAGCTACTTTACTGTTAATGCTGCTACTTTCTATCGTTGGGATAATTGGCAGATTGGTTTGAATATCGACAACCTTTTTGATGAGAACTATATTGAGTCTGTTAATGGCTTCAGCTTCAGATCGGTTTATCCAGGGGATCCTCTGACTGTTCGAGCTTCAGCTTCGGTGACGTTTTAATCTACTTCAGCCCTCTCCTTCCAAAGATGTCAGAACAAAATGAGAATTCAAACACCTGTGAGAATGTCGCCAGGTATTGAAGCAACGTTCTGCCTAGTCCGCTAGTTCGCTCAACCCGACCTACCGGCGATGGGCGATCGCACTAATGGACCCTACAAGATCCGCGATCGCACTGCTAATTCTTGGAGTTTATATTTTGGAGAGGTCCAGCGCAGATAGAAATCGGTAGCGTTGGCTACAAAAAAACAAGGTGACCATCGATAGTAAAAGAAAGAGAATTAAAACCTTCGTTTTCCTCTGAGAGTGTCTTTTCCTAGTTAACATCATTAGCGAAATAGCTAAGGCTAATCCTGAACAGGCTATCCCGAGAACAGAAAGTAATCCATAAACTACTAAAACATCTTGATCTACAGTATTAGACAATAATGGATGAGAAGAGTAAGAATGTGGATAAAGAAGATCCCTTATAAGTGTTAGTCCTCCAAACATTCCAGACCCAAGGTTTAGCATCAAAACGACTAGACCGCTCAGGCAACTCTTTTTTGGCATTTTTGCTTGTGACGTCCACCACTAATTATCACGACTCCCACAACCTGCATCTAAGAGACTGTATATCTGATTATCCCTTACGCGATTTTGTATAGCTTCTCTGCCGTACCCGCCTGCATATCCATACTCCCATAATTCGTTAAGAGTGTAGCTTGAACCAGCATTGTAAGCTCCTGCAATGGCCATCAAATGTTCATCCGTTAATTGGCTAGCATTCATGCCAGGAAAATAGATATCTCTCAGCTGTGATAAATGCGCCGCCGAAATAAAAATATTTGTCCGATGATTTTGCAGAGATTCAATGATTTGTGTTCTTTCAGAGTCATTTAGCCGAAGTCGGCGCCCAACCCCTCACTTCTTGATCGGTCAACGGCCGCTCTAGCTTAATGTATTCACTCTGAGCCGCTTGCAAAATATGTTCCATCCCCACCGCCGCCCCTGCCTCCGCCGCTAGAAACGCCGCATTTAGAGTAATGTTGCGAATATTCCCCCCGGCCACATGCAACTTGGCCAGCTTTTTATAATTCAACCCGTTAGTCGGTGTTTGGGGTGGGAAGCCGAGGCGCCAAATCTTTTCCCTCAGGCTAGCGTCTGGAAAGGGAAAATTCACAATGAATCGGATCCGCCGCAGAAAGGCTTGATCGAGGGAA
>JAKSDM010000771.1 GCA_022360135.1 Pseudanabaenales cyanobacterium
AGCCTTGGTAATCATTGATGCCGCCCTCGAACCCAACCGTTTGAATTCCGTTCAGGAACTTGTATTCAAACAATGCTGGCTAGACCGGACATATCAAGAGATTGCTGAGGCGTCAGACTATGATGATGACTATATTCGGGTAGTGGGCTCACGCTTGTGGCAATCTCTTTCAGAGGTGTTTGGCGAGAGGGTTACAAAAAGTAACTTTCGGGCTGTACTGAGGCAGCAAGCGCAACATTGGCCGGAGCGCCTAGCTGGCGTGCAAGAAGGTGGCAACAGCCATGCAACGCCGACGGAGATAAGTTCCGAAGACTCTACGAAACCGAGGTTTCCAGATGGGCCGCTGCCTTTAGATTCTCCCTTCTATGTCGAACATCCCTCCCTCGAACAACGCGCCTATGAGGAGGTCAGAAAACCGGGAGCGTTGATTCGCATTAGAGCCCCTAGGCAATGGGGCAAAACGTCTCTGATCAATCGGATTCTGGCCCAAACTGAATCTTATGGCTATCGTACGGTGCGGATAAGTCTTCAGCAAGCCGACATCGCGATTATGACTAACCTTGATAGGCTATTGCGGTGGTTCTGCGCCAATATTGTTCGGCAACTTCAACTCGAACCCAATCTCAACCAGATTTGGGATCAAGATTTGGGCAGCAAGGTAAACTGCACCACCTATCTGCAAACCTATGTGTTGTCTCAGATTGAGCGCCCGCTGGCGGTGATTTTAGATGATGTTCATCAGATTTTTGAGTATCTCACAGTGGCGCAAGACTTCCTGATGTTGCTACGATTCTGGCATGAAGAGGCCAATAATCTGGAGGTCTGGGGCAAGCTGCGTTTGGTGATCACTCACTCGACAGAGGTGTATATTCCGCTCAAACTCAGTCAATCACCGTTTAATGTAGGATTGCCGATTCAGTTGCCGGAATTTAGCCTGGAACAAATTCAGGATTTAGCCCTGCGATATGGGTTGGATGAGGCCAGGGGCGAGAGGGGGGCGAAAAATCTTGCAAAGATACGGACAATGTTGGGCGGCCATCCCTACCTGTTGCACTTAGCCTTATATCAACTGTTCCACCGGAACATTGCGATCGAGCAATTCTTGGCGGACGTGACAATGCAAATCGATCTTTATAGCGATCATCTTCGCGGCTGCCTGGTAATCTTGCAAGCGCATCCAGAGTTGGGAAACGCCCTTAAAAAGGTTGTGATTTCAGACAGTCCGGTCTGGTTGGATTCAGTTCTGGCGTATAAGTTAGAGAGTATGGGAATCGTTGTTCTCAGGGGCAATCAAGTCACTCTCAGAAGTGATCTCTATCGCCTCTATTTCCGCGATCGCCTGGATCAGGTTTAGCGTCTCAATGCTAAGGCCGCTCAATTCTAGGGGAGCCGCAGCTAAATAACATTCTATCCTCCCATCTACCCATCCACCCTCTTCTACTGGAATTTTATTTGTACGCGAATTCCTAGCCTCTAGCCAATCTCTAATTTCCATCTCGGAGCGACATGGTTCTAGATACTGACTCAACCTATATCTACCATATTGGGGGCAGCCTTGGTGTTGAGGCGCCCAGCTATGTTGAGCGTCGAGCCGACCAAGACTTCTACGACGCTCTCCTGAAAGGCCAATTTTGTTACATATTTAACGCCCGACAGACGGGTAAATCCAGTTTGCGGGTGCGCATGAAGCATCGGCTGAAGCAAGCTGGATTTGCCTGCGCCTCCATTGATGTCACTAGCATTGGCAGTGAACGGGTCACACCCCAACAGTGGTATAAGGGGTTTGCCTCGGAACTATGGCGAGGGTTTGGCCTGGTGGAGAAAGTGCCTTTCAAGGCTTGGTGGGGTGAACAAGCTGGGTTATCTCCCATCCAGCAATTGAGCCGATTTATCGAGGATGTTCTACTGACTGAGATTGCCAACAAAAAGGTATTTATCTTCATTGATGAAGTCGATAGCATTCTCAGTTCCGGGTTTTCCCTGGATGATTTTTTCGCCCTGATTCGATTCTTTTATAATCAACGCTCCCATGACCTCAAATACCATCGTCTGACGTTCGCCCTGTTTGGGGTGGCCATTCCTTCAGATTTAATTCAAGACCGCAATCGCACCCCGTTCAATATTGGCAGAGCGATTGAACTGACAGGGTTTCAAATAGAGGAAGCTCGGCCTCTACTCCAAGGGTTCACAGGTCGATTTGACCATCCCGAAAAGATCTTGGCTGAGATCTTGAGGTGGACAGGAGGACAGCCATTTCTGACGCAAAAGCTATGTCAGATCGTGGTTAGTGCTGATGACGATAAACTTATATCCGATTCAGCAAGTTTAAATGACCCTGATCAGATAGCCGCCTGGATCAAGGCGTTAGTCCAGTCCCAGATCATTGATAACTGGGAATCGCAGGATGATCCGGAACATCTTAGGACCATCCGCGATCGCCTGCTGCGGAATCTACAGCGAGCAGGACGCCTGCTAGGCGTCTATCAAGCGATCCTGCGACACAGATCAGCGCCTGCAGATGACAGTGCAGAGCAAGTTGAGTTGCAACTGTCAGGATTAGTGGTCAAACGAGGTAGAAAACTGACCGTGCTCAACCAGATCTATCAAGCCGTTTTTAACCAGAACTGGCTTGATAAGCAATTTGCCCAACTCCGGCCCTATGCCGAGACCTTAGAGGCCTGGCTGCAGTCAAATCGGCAGGATGACTCTCGCTTGTTGCGCGGTCAATCTTTACAGGATGCTCAGGCATGGGCCGATTCCCGTAGCCTGAGCGACTTGGACTACCAATTTCTGGCCGCCAGCCAAGCGATCGAGAACCAGGCAAGGCAGCAAGCTGAGATGGCCCGCACCCAAGCTGCGGAGGCCCGCACCCAAGTGGCTGAGGCCCAATTGGCCAAGCAGAAAGCCATTTCCCAGTGGCAACAGATTGTACTGGCGACCCTAAGTGTGGCCTTTGCCACTACCGCAGGTTTAGCGGTGACCGCATACCTTCAGTACCGGCGCGCCATCATCAATGAAATCCAAGCGATTGCGACGTCTTCTAAAGAATCGTTTGCTTCGGAACGAACCTTGGAAGCCTTTATCAAAGCCCTCCAGGCTCGGCGAAAACTGAATCAAACGGTTGGCCCTCCAGCCGAGCTGCGGGATCAGGTTAATGCCGCTATCATACAAGCGGTGTTTGGGATGAAGGAATCCAATCAGCTGGTGGGACATGATGGCTCCGTTTACGATATGGCCTTTAGCCCCGATGGTCAACTCATTGCCTCCGCCAGTCGGGACAATACGGTTAAGTTATGGCGACGAGACGGCGCCCTGGTCAACACATTAGATGGCCATCGCGACCGGGTTCACGGGATTACCTTCAGCCCGGATGGCGCGCTGATTGCTTCGGCCAGTCAGGATGGCGCTGTCAAACTCTGGCGACCAAACGGGGCGCTAGTGACAACGCTGACAGGTCACAGCGCTGGGGTGAATAGCGTCGCGTTCAGTCCCGATGGTGAGATCCTCACCTCTGGGTCCGATGATAACACCCTCAAACTCTGGCGACGAGAGGGGAACGGTAAGAAGCGATTCCGAGCCTATGCAACACTGGCGGGACATCGCGCCCCGATTCGGAGCGTCGCCTTCAGTCCCAATGGTGAGTTGGTGGCCTCAGGCAGTGGAGATG
>JAKSDM010001179.1 GCA_022360135.1 Pseudanabaenales cyanobacterium
GTGCGATAGAGTAACCACACTTCAGCTTCACGAGGGGTGAGACCGTACAGATCCACCTCAGAGATCGCCAGACGCTGGACAAACTGACTTCGGTCTTCTAAGAGAACCAGCAAGTGGGGAGCGGCGCCTGGGCCAAATTTAAACCATCTGACTCGAATCCGGAGCCGATCGGTTTCATTCATCCTCAGCTCCGACTCAACACTCGTCGGGGGCTTAGGGTGTTGGCTGCGACTGGAAATTAAGATCTGGCAAACTCGCCAAATGTCTTTAGGAACCGGGCCAGAAAATTGGCCGTCTGGGGAAAGGCGATCGCAAATCCGACAAGCTATCTCATTGGCTTGAATCAAGTTCCCTTGTTCTGTCAGAATTAAGATACCATCAAACCAGCTAGCCAGAATTGCCTGTACCAGGATATTTTCTGACAGCCCGACTGGAGGGGTTAATTCTGCCAATGAACGATTGATGGAATTGAGCTGAGGGCTTTGAGCAATCATTGTTCCACTCATAATCTTCGAGTTCAAATAGGGAGATTGGGTTTCAGGCTGCCTGACACTCAGCCATAAAGATGGAAATAAACTGGATAAACCTCATATCCATTTAAGGGATTATCAGAGTGTTTATTGGCTTCTTTCAACTTGAACTAAACCGTTCTTTCTATTTGAACTAAACCGTTCTTTCTATTTGAACTAAACCGAGACCTTGTTAATATGAATCCTGGAAAAGTTTAATATCACGATGGTTGACAAACAGGGTTAACAAACAGTTGTGCTGCTCGTGTAGAGTTATGTATATTTCTACGTTTGATAGTTTTGATAGTAGTTTTGCCCTTAGTCCCTTAATCTCATAAAACTCATGTATAAAACTCATATAAAAACCAATGAAAATATGTAAAAAAAATATATAATTGTTTGGCTGACTCTGTCGTTAAACATTCTCTCTAGAAAAAGTAAAGTCAGCTATCAACCTAAAAGGCGGGACAAAATCTAACCCTAGATCGGCTGCATCCTTTGAAGGCTTGAAACCTTTGTCTCGTAAGGTTTCAAGCCTTAAATCACATCCCGAAAAGTCAATCCAAGGGCAAAAATATGCCTATCGTCATCTATGAACCTCGATTGCCTGCTTGAGATTGTTGACCGCCAGCTAATTCAGAGCCGAAATCGCCCCCTTAATACCACAGAAATTCTGATTCTGCGTGGAATTTGGCAGTATAGAACCTATAACCAAATTGCGATAGAGGCAGGATATAGTCCTGGCTACTTTACAAATGTTGTCGCCCCAGAGTTGTTTCATCGACTCTCTGAGATAATTGGCCAGCGAGTGACCAAGAAAAACTGTCGGGCGCTGTTGGAGGCTCACGTCAACAACCCAGCAGACCCAGAGACCAACCCTTTGAGGCAGAATTTGGCGGCAATTCCCGCCAACGCTAATCAGGATTCGTTTCCTTGCTACCCCAGTGGCTCAGTCCCCCTCGACTCTCCCTTTTATCTGGAACGGTCTGTGATTCAGGAGCAAGCTTATCAAGAAATCAGGAAACCCGGCGCCTTAATCAGAATTAAAGCGCCCAGAGAAATGGGCAAAACCTCGCTGCTGCTGAGGATTCTTGACTATGCGAATCGTCTAGGCTACTGTACCGTTAGCTTGAATCTAGAACAAGTTGAGCAGGCAAGTTTGAGCAATTTGAATCAATTTTTGCGCTGGCTGTGCGCCAACATTGCCCGCCAGCTTCAGCGTAAATCCATGCTAGACGAGTATTGGGATGAAGATCTTGGCAGTAAAGTTAGCTGCACCCTCTATGTCCAAGACTATTTACTAGAGTCAATTAATATTCCTCTGATCTTGGCCTTGGATGAGGTGAACCAAATTTTCGAGCATCCCCAAGTCGCAACAGATTTTTTGCCGCTGTTACGGTCTTGGTACGAAGAAGCCAAAAGACTGCCCATCTGGCAAAAGCTTCGCCTGGTGGTGGTGCACTCGACGGAAATTTACGTTCCTCTCAACTTGAACCAGTCCCCGTTTAATGCAGGGCTGCCGATTCAGTTAGAAAGCTTCAGCCAGGAAGATGTCAAGCAGCTGGCCCAACGCTACGGACTCGACTGGGATGATGGAGAAGCAGCCAGCAAATTAATGGCGATGGTGGGCGGACATCCTGCCCTAGTCCATTTAGCCCTCTATCATCTTAGTCAACAGGAAATTACCCTGTCTCAATTGCTAGAAACGGCTCCCACGGCTACCGGAATTTATGCTAACCACTTACAGCGGCATTGGGCGGCATTGGAACAACAGCCTGACTTATCACAAGCGCTTGAGGCTGTTCTAAACGCCACTGAACCGGTTTCCTTGGATCCCCTGCTGGCTCATAAATTAAGCAGTATGGGGCTGATTAAACAATTAGGCGATCAAGCGATCGCCGGTTGTGAGTTGTATCGCCGATCTTTTGGCAAAAAGGGACAGCAACACTTTGTCCCCTTTGGATATGGGGTTGCCTAGCAAAAAATCCGATTTACTCTTTATCGGAGACGTAAACACGATGCTCAATAAACCGCAATTCAATCCCGGTTACGCCGTTGAAACGGTAGACCCTGACAAAGTATTTTTATTGTCCGAGAGAGAAAAGATCTGGTTAACCGATCGCCTGACTTGTCAATTAGCGACTTTAATTGATGGCGATCGCAATCTCGACGAAATTATTGACACTATTCAACAATCCCTACTGCAAGAGCAAAATTCTTTTGCAGAAACGACCTCTTTCTTCCAAGCCGTTCTCAATGTCAGCATTAAGGCCCAATATGCTTTATTTCAAATGGAACAAAAGGGCTATCTGGCTCAATCCGATAATAACGCTTGCTCATCCCACTTAGACATCTTCTGTCATCATCTCAATCTCTCTCCTACCGTCGCCCATCAACGCTTGGGCTCGACTCGAACGACCGTAAAAGCATTGGGTTCGATTCCGGCTGAGGACTTCATTGCGGTGCTAAAGTCTCTACACATTCAAGTCGCCGACGAAGGGGATTTGACCGTTGTTTTAACCGACGACTACCTTGATCCCAGGTTAGATCAGCTGAATCAACAAGCCCTCAAATCTCAATCCCCCTGGATGCTGGTTAAACCCTTGGGAACCCTGGTTTGGATCGGCCCATTGTTTGATCCCAACCAAACCGGGTGTTGGGATTGTTTAGCCCGGCGTTTGCAAGATAATAGACCGATTGAAGGGTTTATTCAAAGACATAAAGAGATATCTACCCCGTTAGCCTCTCCCTTAGGATTTTTGCCGTCTACGCTGCAAACTGCCCTCGGCATGGCGGCCACAGAGGTGTTTAAGTGGATTGTCCAAGGGCAAAATAAACGCTTAGCAGGCAATTTGATCGCCTATGATGCGATCGCCCTGCAAACCCAAAATCATCATTTGGTTAAACGGCCTCAATGCCCCAGCTGTGGCGCCAGGCTCAAGGGGTTGACCCAAACCCCGCTGCCAGTAGTCCTGGGACACCGCCAGAAAACCTTTACGGCCGATGGCGGGCATCGGTGCTGTTCCCCCCAAGAAACCTTGAGAAAATATCAGCATCATATTAGCCCCATTACCGGCGTTGTGCGAGAACTGGATAAAATTCCGGGGAATGGATTAACCCACAATTACATCGCCAAACATCATTTTGTCAGTCTTTTCGACGATTTAGCCAGCCTGCGGCAAAATTTGGGAGGTCGAAGCGCGGGCAAGGGGCGGACAGACGCTCAAGCCAGGGCGAGCGGTTTCTGCGAAGCGATCGAGCGCTATTCTGGAGTGTTTCAGGGGGATGAAATTAGCCAAAAAGGCAGTTACCAACACATCGGGGATAAAGCGATTCATCCCAATGCCTGTATGCATTTCAGCCCGCAACAATACCAGACTAGAGAGCACTGGAATGAGACCTGTCAAGGCTGGTTTCAAAAAGTCCCCGAACCGTTTGATCAAGCCCGAGAGATTGATTGGACGCCGATTTGGTCTTTAACCCACCAGGACTTTA
>JAKSDM010000158.1 GCA_022360135.1 Pseudanabaenales cyanobacterium
ATTGGCTTTCTGTGGTCATCGACCCGGCGCATTACAGGTATCGTTGCGATCGCGTTTTTAATTTGTGTGCTTCCCTCCAACATCTATGCCTCACTCAATTCCGTAGATTTTGGGGGGAACGTTCAAGGCCCCCGCTATCTTCTCTTCCGTATACCCTTGCAAATTTTCTTGCTGTGGTGGGTCTGGTTTATGGCTGTACGTCGTCCTCGACAAAGCACGGTTCCATCTAAGCAGACCTAAACAGATTTAACAATGAAGCATTCCGCTCTGAGGCTCCGTTTATCAATACCTTTTGACCCGAGAGAAAAACCATCCTCCAAATCAATCTCCGGTACGCCAGTATCATGTCATTTTCCACGTCATCTCCTCCCCTGCCCGTAAAGGTACGAGTCCGGATTCAGTAAATGGCGCTTCATCAGGAATGCGCCAAGTTGTTTTGATCATGGTAATTTGCTCAGTATTGCGTGAAAGTTTATAAAAGTCTGGTCCGTGGAAGCTGGCGAAAGCTTCAAGTTTGTCGAGTGCATCAACGCTCTCAAAAGCTTCTGCATACAACTCCATGGCGTGCAAGGCCGAATAGCAACCTGCACAGCCACAGGAATTTTCTTTGCTGTTGCGGGAATGGGGGGCGCTATCGGTACCCAGAAAAAACTTAGGATTGCCAGATGTGGCCGCTTGCAAAACTGCCTGGCGATGCTCCTCACCTTTCAAAATTGGCAGGCAATAATAATGGGGGCGAATACCCCCTTTGAATAGGATGTTGCGGTTAAACAATAGATGTTGTGGCGTGATTGTTGCAGCGACGTTGTTAGCAGCCAGGACAAACTTCACCGCATCTGAGGTGGTAATGTGCTCAAGCACCATACGCAGGTTGGGAAATCGCAGTTTGAGGGGGATCAAATGTTTCTCGATAAATACTTTCTCGCGATCGAACACATCAACCTCTTGATCGGTCACTTCCCCGTGTAGCAATAGCGGCATATCTACCTGCTGCATCGCTTCAAAGACGCGATCGCACTTACGAATGTCCGTCACACCGAAGTCTGCATTGGTCGTGGCGCCAGCTGGATAGTACTTGACCGCTTTGACAAACTGGGATGCTTTGGCCGCGATAATTTCCTTAGGGTCTGTGTTATCGGTGAGGTAGAGTGTCATCAGTGGTTCAAACCGTTTGCCAGCCGGTATTGCTGCGATGATGCGATCGCGATAGGCCGCAGCATCGGCTACTGAGCGTACTGGGGGCTTCAAATTCGGCATAATGATGGCCCGGGTAAACTGACGCACCGTGTGTGGCAAAACCGTTTTCAGCAATGCCCCGTCGCGTACATGCAGATGCCAGTCGTCGGGTTGGGTGATGGTAAGCTTTTGCATTTTTTAATCATAAAACAGCTAGCAATGTAATTTGCTGCACAGAACTGTAATAGTTTTTCCTGCCTCTGCAATCGCCGCCAAACTATCCGATTGCACCCGATGAGACGGGGGGTTCTGGTTAGAAACGCTGGGATAAACAGCTAGAGCAGGATATTGCAGACGGTAAAATAGAGGCGTTAGCTCAGGCGGCGAATCACTAGCGCCTCAGCAGGCGCAGGCCGTTGAGGGTGACAAGCAGGGTTGAGCCTTCGTGGCCCAAGACACCTGCGGGCAGCGTCAGTTCACCGAAGAAATTCGCCCCTAATAACAGCGCAATAGACGTGAGGGCGATCGCAATATTTTGATGGATGATGCGTCGGGATTTCATGCCGATGCGAATGGCCTGCTCCAGCTTTTCGAGGCGATCGGCCATCAACACAATATCGGCAGTTTCCAGCGCCACATCGCTGCCTGCCCCACCCATGGCAATCCCGACAGAGGCTTGAGCCAGAGCTGGCGCATCGTTGACGCCATCCCCGACCATCGCCACAGTCCGATATCTCTGCTGAAGTTGCTGGACGACATCTACTTTATCTTCGGGCAGAAGATTTGAGTAAACCGTACCGACGCCCACCGACTGGGCCACCGTTTGAGCCGTGGCGTCGTTGTCTCCCGTGAGCATTACCGTGGCGGCAATACCCATTCGCTTCAAGGTCGCAAGCAGGCTAAGCGCTGTAGGCCGCACCTGATCTGCAACCGCCAATAGCCCCATCACTTGCTGCTGGCGGCTGACCCAGATAACGGTTTTGCCTTCCTTTTCCCAGCGGCGGCTGGCTTGGCGCAACGCTGGGTCGATCGCCGCAGGCCGAGCTAACGCCTGCGGCGAGGCTGCGCCCATGACCATAGCTGTCATCAGGTCAGCCATCACAAAAGTGGACTTACCCAGCCGGACGGGACTCCCGTCGAGAGCGCCAGAAATTCCCTGGCCGACCTCGGCTTGCACCGCCTGGGCTGGCGACAAGAGTAGACCCTGCTTTTGAGCCGCCTTTACTATCGCCTGCGCAATGGGATGTTCTGAATAGGTCTCCAACGATGCGGCAATTTGCAAAACTTGGTCAGCGGATATGCCTGGAGCGGGCATCAGGTCGCTCACCTGGAGCACTCCGGTGGTGAGGGTGCCGGTTTTATCGAAGGCGATTGCTTTGACTCGCCCAATCGTTTCCAACTGCGCCCCATCTTTGAACAAAATCCCCTGGCGCGCCCCTCGCGCAATCCCCGAAAGCAGCGTCGGCATAATCGCCGCCATCAAGGCGCAAGGTGACGCTACCACCAGAAAAACCAGCGCTCGATAAATTGTCGTTTCCCAGCTCCATTGCAGGAGCAGCGGAGGCAGCGTTGCTAGCATCAACCCCGCAACCACAATCACCTTGGCATAGCCTCGTTCAAAGGTTTCTAAAAACTGCTGCGAAGGCGGGGCGGAGGTTTTGGCCTGCTCCACCAGCCGAATCACCCGCTGAATCAGACTACTTTCCGGCGGCTGGTGCAACGTCACCATCAACGCCCCATTGCCGTTGATGGCGCCTGCGAATACCTTGTCCCCCGCCGTCTTCTCCACCGGAATCGATTCTCCCGTAATGGGGGCCTGATTCACCGTACTGTGGCCTTCCTGGACAATACCATCCGTGGGAATCAGCTCTCCCGGTTTGATCAAGATGCGATCGCCCACGCTCAACTGCTGCGTCGCCACCATGCGCTCCTGCCCATGCCGCAAAATCCTCGCCGTATAGGGCGTGAGCTGCATCAAACTGCGAATGTTGCGTTCCGTTCGATGCATCGCGATGCTCTCCAGCGCCCCACTAATGGCAAAGATCAAAATCAGCGCCGCCCCATCCACCAACAGGTAATACTCTTGCCGCCACAGCCCAAGCACCGCCGCCCCCACCGCCGCCACAATCATCAGCAAGTCCACATCCAGTTGCCGCTCTCGCCAAAGGGTGGTCAGTCCTTCACGAGCACTGTCAAACCCTCCGATGACGTAAGCCGCCAACAAAATCCAAATCCCCACCTCAATCCAGTCGCCACCCAGCGCCAACCACCCTAATAGAGTCAGCAGCCCACATAGTCCGGCCGCGATCGCCTCTGGATAGGTCTGTAGCCAATTCCGCAAGGGCTTTTGCCAAAGCGTTGGAAAACTGTACGCCATGCCGCCTGAGATCCATCAAGTTAATGTTCTCAGGGTAAACATTGACATTGATGGTAAAGTCAAGGGTATGCTCACTATCAAAGCACTTACCCAAACCGTCGGTTACGGCGTCACCCCACGCATGGTGCGGCACTATCACCAGATTGGGTTGTTGCCCCAACCGGCGCGTTCTAACGGCAACTATCGACTCTATAGCGAAGCGGATGTACAGCGGCTGCAGCGGATTTTGGCGTTGAAGCAGCAGGGGTTTCAGCTTTCCCATATCAAGCAGATGTTGGCGGGGCGGCCCGAATCAAGCGAGGCCGATTCACTGCTGCAGCAGTTGCAGCAGCAGTATCAAACCGTATTGCAACGCCTGGTTAAACTGCGACAAACAGCAACCGCTTTGGAGGGACTGATTGGCCGCGATCGCGGCTGTCAGTCAATACAGGCGGTCGCGATCGCCCAGTTGCGGCGGCTGGAGGTTGAAACTCAGACGGCCCAATCTCTCAGCGAAGCGCTCTGGCATCATCTGGACGCCGCCGCGTCTGACCATCCCGAAAACTTTCGGGAGGCCCTCCAGTGCTTGCTGCCGGATCTTTCGCAACGGCCTGAAATTGAAGTCGATGTGTTGTCACACCTGGTTTTGGCCTGCGGAGACGTCAGCCTCGCCACGTTTGTGCGCTTTAGTAAAACTGCCGTCAAAGCTGCCCGCGAATCGTTGCAGGCAGGCTGTATGGTGATTGGCGATGTCCCGGCTATTGTTAGCACGCTTGATCACACCCGTCTGACCCATTTGGGTTGCCAATGGACCACGCTAATCGAAAATCCCCATATCAGCAGTGCTGCCGATGCAGAGCAAACCTTCTGGCAAGATACGGACTGGCGTCAGCGGCTGAATCAGTTGATCGACAGCAATATTTGGGTAGTGGGCTATGCGCCTTCAGTCCTGATGAAGCTGTGTGAGGCGATCGCCGATCAAAACCGCCGCCCCGCCCTCGTGATTGGATTGCCCATTGGCTTCAGCCATTCGCCCGCCGCCAAGCGACGGCTGATGCAGCTCAACGTCCCTTACGTTACGGTGGAAGGAACGTTGGGGGGCGGATTACTAGCAGCAGTGGCATTGAACCGACTCGCCGCTTCTCTGATCGAAAAGCCGGATTGCCACTGTTACCTTCAAACAGCCCCTGAGGCGATTTCTGAGAAATAATCTTGATGCATTGTTGGTTG
>JAKSDM010001341.1 GCA_022360135.1 Pseudanabaenales cyanobacterium
CTAACCTGTTCTTTAAATGGCTCCAGAATAGAATCCATCATCTGGGAATGAAAAGCATGGGAAGTATACAGGCGGCGACATTCCACACCTTGCTGGGTCAGCACCTCTTGAAACTGATCAATCGCTTCTGTCGATCCTGAAACAACACAACTCGTAGGTCCATTGTTTGCCGCCAGGGAGAGTTTCTTGTCTAACAGAGATTCAAGCGCCTGCTCCGAGAGTGGTGCGGCTAGCATCGCACCAGCAGGAATTTGTTGCATCAACCGCCCACGGGCGGCTACTAGCGCCAAGGCGTCTTCTAAGGAAAATACGCCAGACAGACAAGCCGCCACATATTCTCCAATGCTATGACCAATCATGGCCTGGGGACTGATACCCCAAGCTATCCATAACTGAGCTAATGCATACTCAACCACAAACAACGCTGGCTGGGTAAGGTTCGTTTGTTTCAGCTGCTGTGCGGCTGCTTCTGCCTGTTCTTCACTCGGATACAGAATAGTTCGCAAATCGACATTTAGGTGAGATTTGAGCAATTCACAGCAACGATCAACCTGTTCCTGGAAAATTGGTTCAGTTTGGTATAACTCTCGACCCATGTTCACATACTGAGCCCCCTGACCCGGAAACATAAATACAACTGGTCGATTAGCAGATTCCTTGAAGCGGGTAAAAACCCTTTGTGGGTCTTGAGACTCTAGAACTTTTACTGCATCGTTGAGGTCTTGAACAACCACCATTCGGCGATAGTCGAAAGCTTGGCGACCGATCTGAAGCGTGTAAGCGGCATCAGCCAGGTTTAGGTCAAGATGCGTTTGGCAGTGTTTGACTAAGTTTGTTGTAGCAGTTTCCAGGGCGGAAGTGGTTTTGGCGGCGAGTATTAACAACTGCCAGGGACGGGAAGGGCTGGAGGATCCAAGAACTGGGGCTGCTTCGAGAATTACATGAGCATTGGTGCCGCCAATACCAAAGGAACTGACGCCCGCCCGCCGAGGCATGCCGTTCGTCTGCCATTCTGAGAGGGCGGCATTGGCGTAGAAAGGACTGTTGGCAAAGTCAATTTTGGGATTGGGGGTTTCAAAATGGAGGCTGGGGGGGATTTGTTTGTGCTTGAGAGCCAGAACTGTCTTGATTAAACCCGCAATACCAGCGGCAGTATCTAAGTGTCCGATATTCGTTTTAACTGACCCGATGGCGCAGAATCCCTTTTTGTTGGTGGTGGCGCGGAAAGCTTCTGTCAGGGCGGCAATCTCGATCGGATCTCCTAAAACTGTGCCCGTGCCATGAGCCTCTACATAGCTAATCGTCCCAGCCTCACTCCTGCCCATCGCCAAAGCTTCAGCAATTACGGCAGCTTGGCCATTGACGCTAGGGGCTGTGTAGCCAACTTTGTCTGAACCGTCGTTATTAATCGCTGAACCTTTAATAACCGCATGAATCGTATCTCCATCTGCGATCGCATCCTCTAATCGCTTCAGGACGACAATGCCCACACCATCACCGCCAATAGTTCCTTGCGCCTTAGCGTCAAAGGTACGGCAGTGGCCGTCGGGAGAAGCAATTCCGCCTGCTTGATAAAGATAACCCGCTTTTTCCAACGAATCGATGCGAACCCCACCTGCTAATGCCATATGGCATTCATGATCGAGTAAGCTTTGACAGGCTAAATGAACGGCGACTAAGGAGGTGGAACAACCCGTTTGGACAGTCAGCGCTGAGCCTTTAAGGTTTAATTTATAGGCAACTCGTGTGGCTAGATTATCTTGACGATTACTATGTCTAATTTGGGTAAAACCGACTGATTGAATCAGGTCAGGATTTGAGGCAAGATTGAGGAATAAGTAACTGTTAATACCGGCGCCGCCGTAAACACTAATTCGACCTTCAAAGGTTTGCGAATTATAACCAGCATTTTCAAGCGCATCCCAAGCACATTCCAAAAATAACCGTTGCTGAGGGTCGATTATTTCTGCCTGTCTAGGGGGGTAGCCAAAGAAGGCGGCGTCAAACAATTCTTTGTCTTCAAGTAAAACACCTGCTTTGACATAATTAGGGTTTCTCAGTAGAGCCGGATCAATGCCTGAAGCTTCCAGTTCTGGGTCTGAGAAAAAGGAAATCGATTCTACGCCGTCCCTTAAATTCCGCCAAAATTCCTCAAGATTTTTGGCTCCTGGAAAACGACCCGCCATGCCAATAATGGCAATCTTGTCTGTGTAATCAAGTTCTTCCAATTTATGCATGAGGAACTCCTTCTTGATTTCCTTATAGCCTTAAACCAAACCAATAGAAACTAGAACTCTACCGATCCAAGGGAAGTTTAAAACCAGTGGAAAAAGATGACCTATTACTGGAGCATGCTCTACAATATCTTGGTAAAGTAGTTCATAGTTCCATTCATTGAGCGTGTCAGTATTTAAAGAGATTGAGTTTTCTAGGTTTTTTACTTGATGCCACCACATCGTCGGTATGCGGAGCGTTTCTCCTTGATTTAGTATGCATTCCACTGGTTTTGCCTTCGTGTACAGTGGAAACTTTTCTAAGTTTGGCTTGAAGCAGTTAACTCGACCCTCGTACAAATATTTTTCTTGGTCTGGCGCAAACAATATAACTTTTTTCTGTCCGGAAATCAGTGATACCCATGTTGCCGAAAATTCTGTATCGTAGTGAAGACCTATAGATGTACCTTTAAAACCTATAAGGACTGCATTGGTACCAAAAGAATACTTTTTGAGTAATTCTTTTGGCAATTTTGTATACCAATTATTGAAATATATTGACTCTTCACAATCATCCCAAAGCTCGGGATAATCATGAACAGACAAATCTCTTAGGTAAAGCAATTTATTGCGAGCACCAGCAGACATGTAATCATCTATATAATCCTTAACACTCATGGTCTCGTAAGTTCGCTCGTAGCGCTTAGCTTCACCTTCAGGATCATAAGTCTGCATTCTGCTGAGCTTGACTGACCCGTAATTTGACCTGAAGAAATCAAGATTCCACTTGGTCGAGGCTTTCCAGTTTGTCACTATATCAGTAATGATGAGAGGTTTTCCAACAGATGCATATTCCTGGACAAACTCCTCATACGAGAGATTGCTGCGACGGTCCACAGAATCAACTGGCGTATATACCAACTTACTTTTTTCTTTATATTGTATGCTTTTCATAACTTTCTCCTTTTCAGACACAACTGCTACTTATATCTTCAAAATTTTTGCCTAAGCTCTGCTCGCTTCCTTCTTGAAGAGAGACGTTTCTCAGCTTGCTCCTGAACTTTCTCCAAAGAAGATTGTTGATTCTGCTCCTGACTTAAATAACTAGCCAAAGCGCTGATAGTTGGGTATTTAAACAGATCAGTAATTGATACCTCTCGATTAAAAGTTCCTTGCAGTTTGCTATGAACTTGGACAACCAGTAAGGAATGTCCGCCTAGCTCAAAGAAATTATCATTGACGCCCACTTTCTCAACCTGAAGCATCTCTTGCCAAAGGTTGGCGAGAGTTTGCTCCACCTCATTGCGAGGGGCGACAAACGTTTCTGCTAATTCTGGTCGGGTTTGATTCGGCGCTGGCAATGACCGGCGGTCTACCTTGCCATTAGGCGTCAGCGGCAGAGCTTTCAAAAACACGAAGGCTCCAGGCGTCATATACTCTGGCCGCTTCCCTCCCAGGAAACTGCGCAGGTCGCTAACGCTGGGTTGCTGTTGCTTGTTAGGAACAATATAGGCGACTAATCGCTTGCTTTCCTGCTCCTCCCAAACTGAAACTACGGACTGCCGCACACCTGGATGTTGGTCTAGTAATGCTTCTATTTCTCCCAGTTCGATGCGAAAGCCGCGAATTTTCACTTGGTTGTCGGTTCGACCCAGAAATTCCAGATTGCCGTCTGGCAAATAACGAACCAGGTCTCCAGTTTTATATA
>JAKSDM010001059.1 GCA_022360135.1 Pseudanabaenales cyanobacterium
ACCCATTCCAATACCGTCACCTTCTGGGCCATCGGGTCAACAATCCAATATTCCGGAATATGGCGTCCGGCATATTCGGTGCGCTTGTGGCGATAATCGCGGTTCTCCTGTTGGGGACTGACGACTTCAACCACCAGTGCTGGCGGCGGCATATCATGGGTGATCAATCGCTGTTTCGCTCCCTCTAAGGCGGCGGCGGCAGCTTCAGACAGCACCATTAAATCCGGCTGTCGGGCATTGGCCAGTTTCCCACTGACCGCAATTTGCGCCTTCATACTCAAGCGATAGTAAGGAATGCCCAGTTGTAGAAAAAACGCATACAAAAAAGAGGCGATGCGATCACCTAGATCACTCTCTGGCGGCATGGCGACCAAGTTTCCATCAATCAGTTCATAGCGGCTGTCGGCGCCATCGTCAAAGTTGAGGTAGTCCTCAAGGGTCATGGGTTTTGGGGCGATCGCCATGGCGCTCTCTCAATCCTGGACTTTTTCATGATATCGCCTCAGGGATTGAGCCAGCGGGATCTTAGCGATCGCACCGATGCAGCTATGGAAGCAGAGGAGGGGGAGGATGGGGGGGAGGAGGAAGATGGGGAAGATGGGGGGGAGGGGGGAGATGGGGGGGAGGGATGCTGCTGGCGAATTATTTCTCTTGATGCGGTTAGACGGTAAGAAGTTAAACTACTAAATAGTAGTCAATTTATTGCCAAACACCGTTTATGAAGTTCAATGTAACACTTGATCGAGACGAGGATGGGGTTTGGGTTGCAGAGTGTCCTAGTATTCCTGGTTGTGTTAGTCAAGGTCACACTAAAGAAGAAGCCCTTGAAAATATCAAGGATGTGGTTGCTGCATGCCTCCAAGTCCGATCAGAACGAGGCTTACCGCTTACTGTTGAGACGCAGCAAATAGAGGTCGTGGCTTAGATGGCGTCTGCCGGTGATTGGGGAGTTAAACTCTAGTGGGAAGTTAACGAGTTTATTTCCTGGTTCCCAGGCTCTGCCTGTGGACCCGCTATTGGAGGCTCTGCCTCCGCAGAAGGCCCCGATTGTCTGGAGGCAGAGTCTCCAAGCGTTCAATTCAAGGCAGAGCCTGGGATTGAGGAAAAAAGGAAAGTATTACAAAATAATTCGCCAGCAGCATCAATCCTGGGGGACTTTGAGTTCATGCTCCCCCAAAGTTGAGGGCTGGGGGGCCGCAAAACCCTCCCGTCGCCTTGCCAATATTTCCAAGTTAATTAGCCAGCAGCATCAAGATGTGGGGAATGGGGAAGATGGAGAAGCTTCAATCCAAAATCCAAAATCCAAAATCCAAAATCCGAAAATCCAAAATCCACGCTGTACAAGCTTGATTGGTTATCACACAAGCTTGATTGGTTATCACACAAGCTTGATTGGTTATCACACAAGCTTGGTTCCTTACCACACAAGCTTGATTGGTTACCACACAAGTTTGATTGGTTACCACACAAGCTTGATTGGTTACCACACAAGTTTGATTGGTCACCACACAAGCTTGGTTCCTTATGACGGAGACGCTTGAGGCAACAACCGTATGAACCCATAGATTGGCATGTGTCTTAAAATATACATATTTTCGCAGTTATTCTGACGTCATACTGAAACTCTGAGGGTTAGTTTCAATACAGAGCGCTTCTCAGGGGGCATCGTCTTTGAATTAACCTTGAACAGACACAGAAGTCTATTTCTGGCTAGCATCTAGGCCAGCTGCTATAAAGATGACCGCCCCTAAAGAAGGTGCTCGAATATACAATAATAGGAGACACCCATTATGGTGTATCAGAAACGAAAAACCTCACGCACACTTGCACAAGCTGAACTTCGGGCGTCTGGCTTGACTGCCATCGCCCCCGATATTGACTTTGGCGGCAACCGCTCCCTTGGGATCCTAAACCAGAAGATTGACCTGTTACGCGACAAACTGAATGCCTACAATACTGCCCTCACCAACGTTGACACTCTCCGCAGCGAAATTAAAGATCTGGAAAGGAGTCTCGGGAATCTGACGGAACAAATGCTCATCGGGGTTGCCTTTCGATTCGGCAAAGACAGTGCAGAATATCAGATGGCTGGCGGTGTTCGTAAACGCGATCGCATCCGCAGAAGCACAATGGCTCGCTTTAAAGCCGAAGACGAAGACGGGGTTGACGCTTTTTAATTGGGTCAGGCTCAACAATCCAGTCAATCATCTGTAGGGAGGCAGCTTAATTGGCTGCCTCTTTTGCCGCGATCGCTCCTCTCTGGATCATCACTAGATTTAAGTGACGATTAGCCATTTCGGTGAATTACCAGATGCTTTTTTGACTAGCTGCTAGTCATAATTGCCTACAAATCCCCAATTTTTTATAGGGGATAAGTAGAGTGCTTATATCTATCTGCATCTGTCAATTACTGCAGCCTGTAGCGTCTAAAGATATTCGTTCTCTCCAGGCAAGACTTCCATATGCCTCGTCATCTGGCGGTAACAATTATCTCTTCTCGATCAAAAAGCTGCCTAGGCCCATGACGGTCTGGGAAAGCGCTGCTTCGATACCGTACACCACAACCGCAAGTGAGGAGAAAAAATGCAGAAGTTGTTCGGGACTCTTTTGATGACCGGTTCAGCGACAGTGATCATTGGCGTCACAGTGGCATTGGCCAACAGGCTGGGTGCGACTGGTTCAGCCTTCACAGGCTTAGCCACAGGAGCGATTGCGGGCACTGGGAGCGCAAGCGTTGTCATGGGCTCATCCCGTAAGGAGTGCGATCGAGTATACACTCAAACCCAAAGAACCTTTACCGTCTGCCAGCACCTGCTGCAGACAATTGAAACCAGAGTCGCAACCCTAGAGCAGGGTATAGCGGGGGAAGTCGAGAGCCTGCAAGACGGATATAGATCTCTCGAAAAGGCCATAACACACCAAAAGATAAGTCTCAAAAGTTGGACTCATCAGCACACTTCTAACGCACACGCCCTTGCTCCATATAAAAGAGAGCTTGGCGAATTGAGGGGTGAACTCAGGTCGAGGATAGAGATAGTGACTGGGCGGCATATCTCTTACCAGGGAGCCCTCAGTGTGTTCAGGCAGGAGGTTGACGGACTGAGAGATGAACTCGGATCGAGGACAGAATGGGAGCAACAACGCTTCCAGATAATTTATCAGTCAGTGGTAAACCTTCAGAAGGTTACGGAAGAGGAACTCAGCCGGTTGCAAGACCGTTATCGGTCTCTCCAAGAGACTATCGGGAAAGAGCTTGATGATCTTAGGGATGAATTCACATCAAGCATAGAAAAACAGAAACCACAACCGTCCATTAAGACACCCCCAACCCTGCCTTTAACTGAGCCAAAGGCTCCGGGTGTTGAGGAGCCTACAAACGCTTCTAGCCGCCAATCAACTCCAGAAGCGCTACAGCCAGAGCCGCACGATCTTCCCGAGATCCGCGACTGGCTTGCTGGACATGATATCACTATCAAGAACTGGGCTAAGCCCAAACCAATCGATTCGGACCTTGATCATCTCTCAGATTTTATTGGCGAGAATTATGCTGTTCTTGAAAATGTGATTCACTATATTAAAGTGAAGACCCTCGGCTATTTAAAAGAGAAGGATCGTCGAGATTTCACAAAGGAAAAACTCAAGCAATTTAATGTTTTTGAGTTCTATAACTCTGAAGCGGAAAAGGCAATCTTGACAAGCTTCGGCAACAAGCTAAAACACCTCAGTTGGTACAACTGTACGGAATCGTATAAACCATCTAACCGCATTCTTTATAAACCGCTCTGCTTGAATGATAGGAGCCAGGAGATATTAAAGTTCTTCACTTCAACCTGGCTGGAACGATACGCCTTTCTCAAGATCGCTGAGGTTCTTAGGGAGCATAATCTTCACTTCGAGGGGGCGAGGGATCTTGTGGCGGCGCCCAACTGGAAAGATCAAAGAAAGTTTGAACTAGATGTCCTTTATCTGATTGAGGGTAAACCGCTTTGGATAGAGTGCAAGGCATGGAAAGACCCAACTGAAAACGTTGCAGATCTCACCCATTATCTGAATAAGTACAGTTCATATAGAGAGCGGTTAGGTATTGCTAAAGCGCATGCCCTGGCACTTGTCCTGAATCTAGATCCTAACCAAGATAAAGCATTAAGCCTCTATCAAAATTTTTCTGTAGTGCGATTGCAAGCTCTCCAGGAAACCCTTCGGGATATCGCATCTACTTGGAGTATAGGAAGAAGATTGACAGAGTAGTGGTCCCTGCTGAATGGTGGAGGTGCTCATATTCTGGCTATGTTTTTACAGAAATCCCGTTACTTCAGGCTCTGAAAACTTATCGTTTTGAGCCCCGAAACTCTATGTTTTTCGTGCCTCCACTATTTTGTAGGGACTACCATAAGTTTTTCTTTTCCTTTCCATAGAAAATGATCACTCACTTAGTGGTTGCATACAAAGTGTTTTGTGATTAGATATTAATCAATGGCCTTGCTTCTATTGATAGACTTAAATCTATTAAATTAGGTTTGTCTATTCACAGTCTTAATTCGCCCTGAATCTCAGCAGAGCTGGCGCCAGGATTTTCCTCCACACTTGTTGGCGGTTCTGGCAAAGATCTGATGCATGTATAGATTCGTGCCTCTGCTCTGTCTAAATTCGCAATGAACAAGTGCAAGAAGCCTTGTTGGTCCCTGGTCCCTCACGTTAAACCCAAAGCCCTAAAAGGAGATAATCCTGACATGAAATCTGAATTCCTTTCCACGTTATTTATGTTCGTACTGACTGCATTTATGATTTCCGAGATAGTCAATCAAGCTTCGCCAACGCCCCCTACGCCAGTGATGTCAGGGGCTAACGCTATCTAGGGTTCGTTAGTCACTGCTTCGCTATCCAACGTAGTACTCTGTCAGGAGAGTCCCATACTCCTTAGATCAAACGATCGCGACAAACACGATAGGTCGCTGGAGTGGACTATTCCTGCGGGCTCATGTGCTGGATGATCAGGCGGCGTTTAACTATGTCTATGCGGTTGGCGACAGACTAGATTCCAGGGTTACCGTCAGCTCCGTTAAAACGCCTGAACCATCTGCTGTTACAGGCAAATTTGCTGCAGCTGTGATGTTGGCAGGTTGGCTTCGGCTCAGTGCGATCGCTCATCGCCGTAGGCGGGGTTAACGCCAGGAAACCTAGAATTTCTTCGGCTCAGTGACAAGAATTAGGACGTTACGCTGTGGTTTTCGGAGCAGGCGCACCGCGTCGCTTGCCTGTCTAGCAAGTTTGCCGTTTGGGTAATCAGGGGTTGTGTCTGTCTGGGTTTCTCAGATTTCTTCTGGGTCAATTCCAGCTTGGCGTAATCGTTCCGCTAATCGCTCCGCCCGTAACCGCGCCTGCGCCAATTTTTGCTGAGCCGATTCTTTTTCTTGTCGTTCCTGCTCTGCTTCCGTTGGAATCCAATTGCCTGCCGCATCCTGCCAGCGCAAC
>JAKSDM010000044.1 GCA_022360135.1 Pseudanabaenales cyanobacterium
TGAGAATCGGCAGCTCGAACTCGTTCGGATTATTTTGATATTCATTCAATAACATCTTTTCTGTTTCATTCAAGTCAGGATCTCTATTTTCTTCCATCTCCTGAACAGTTTCTTCAACCAGGGCAATTTGACTTTCCGCCTCGCTCAATTCAGCCTGAATTTCAGGTTGCGCCAAAATTTCAAATTGCTTAAGATGTTTATAGTTCTCATTTAGATTTTTCAATTCTTCTTCGAGTTCTAACTTTTCTTGTTCCAATTTTTCTACGATTTGCTTATAGGTCTTTAAATTATTAAGCAGAGGAATTATTTTTCGCCGTAAAGTTGTATGCTCTACATCGAGCTTTTGAAACTTATCTGAAAGTTGAATATAAGAGCGGCATAAGTGAATGTAACGTTCGGCGATTTGGCTCATAATTCAAACCTCTTAAGCAGAAATTACTAGATCAAAACAACTCATTTTAATCTTTATAGAGTTGATTTAATCACCTCTTACGGCTGTAAAGCTGTAAAGTTTAATTTAGATATTCTAAAGGGATTGTCAACTTTGGGATGTAACCATACACACATTATGACTTAAGAAGCAAGCTTAGGGGAGACTCTGGCGTTTTCAAACATTGTGAACAACTCAATCTCACACTTTTCTATAAAGCAATGCTATTTATGAGGGGCAAGGCGCTGACCATACTATTCACGGAGAAGTAAACTATGACTGAGCCAAGCGATCGCGTTGAGGAGCCATCAACCTTTGTAGACTCTGAATCAGTAGGACCTGGCGCGGATCACCAGAACAATGTGCGGGTTGAAGAATTCAAGGTGAGTGGCGACACCCTGCTTGAGAAGTTCCAGGAACTGATTCATGAAGGGAACATCCGTCGCATTCTGATTAAGACCCAGAGTGGGCAAACCTTGCTTGAAATACCATTGACAGCGGGTATCGTCGGCGGCGTCATCGGCGTCGCCCTATTTCCAATCCTGGCGACGGTTGCTGCGATTGGCGCAATTGTGACCCGTTTAACCCTTGTGGTTGAGAAAGAAACCTAAAGAAGCAAGTTGATGCGCCTCAAAAATGGCCATCAGCTTGCTTCTTTCCATAATAACCCCACCAGTCCAGGCGCTTCTAGGCCAATCAGCTTTTCTGCAATCGCTCAACAACCGCCAGCTTAGCCAGGCTGAACTGATTACGGAACCGAAAGCTATTGGTTAGCCTACTTTCTGGTGTAGAGCGTTTACAGAAAGCATTATTTTTTTATGTTTACCAATCCGAGAAAAATAAATCCCCCCAGACCGACAATCTAAGGGGACAACTACCTCGACTTGATTATGACCCAACTCATGTCTCTTAGAACAATCATTGGCAGATGTTTCTATGAAAAAGCCCAATTGCTTTAACCTGTTAAAAACAACAACATCCAAATATCAACTAACTGAGTGATCTCCACATCTTTATACTTTCCTGCAGAGTTGCACTGATTACCCCCAACAAAATTTGGATAAACCAGTTCCAGAGCTCTCTTTAACCAACAGAGGAAATATCAGCGAGTTGTCTGGATGCTGTTGTAGTTTGACGAGACAGATTCCAAATCAACAGACACTTTACCTCCTCTTTCATGTAGGTTTGGCTGTTAAATCTGTCAGGGAAGCTTACTCGCTTCAATTACTACTATAGTTACCCTCTCTCAAGAATAAAAACAATGAAAATAAAGTTTACACGGTTGTCGATTTACCCTGTTCGTCACCCAAAATCTTGTAGGGGGGGCAGGAGCAGAAAAACTAGAAGTTGACTTAAACAGCAAATTTAACTCAACTCCTTGAAAATTGAAGTGGGGCTAAGATACTACCGCTGCTATAACGACTACTTTGAGAAACTATAGCAACCTGAGTCGTGGCGATGCCATTGGTGCTTTCGAGCGCCTTCCGCCAGGATGTTCGAGATCCGGTTACGAGCGCCTTTGCGATCGGTGTGAGGGATTGCCTTCACCACAATGGTATCCACCACCTCTGCAATCTCAAACACCTTTTTGGGGTGAGCTTGCAAAATCCCAGACACAACGGTCGGTAGCGGCGTCTGGCAATACTCATTGCGCATATACTTTTGCCATCCTCGCCGGGGTAATTTAGGACGGCTAGCGGCTTTTTGCGGCTGAGGGGGTTTACCTTTTGTCTCCGTCGGCCTTCGGCTTGAGGACGTCTTGGCAGGCTTCTCCACCGATGAGTTAACTGCTAGATCAGCAATCTGAGCAGGCGCTGTCGCGACAGTCATGTCTGTTGCCGTTTCCGCCGCCGTTGTTTTATCGGAAAATATCTCCAGCACCGATTGGAGACTGGCGCGCTGCGCTTGAATAGCGTCTAGTTGAGCGATCAACTTGGCTTCCTGAGTCCCCAATTCAGAGTCAACCGCCAAGAGCTTCGAGAGAACCGGATCAGATGTCTTGTTACCCATAATGAAAAACTTGCAAAGAACAAACGTTACTGCCAGGAAAGGTTAACAGCAATTCATTAAAAAAGAAGACTACTACCGCCATTAAGGCTAGGTTTTATATAGATTTATACCACAAAGCCTATCCTATGAGACACCCTAAAGTTAGCCTGGCAGAAAGGATAGAGTGCTTTATGCATACTGTTTTTTCGGTTTTTTCCGTAAGTAGGGAGTTCCAATCGCACGACTTAGAGCTTCGCACCGCCGCCTTGCAATGTCTGACAATGGTTGGCGAAGGATGACATAGGGGGCTCAGATTGGCAGGGCGTGCTTCATAGAGTTGACCTCAGGGAATTTACTCACCTAGGGTTCCCAGGTTCATTGACGCCTCAACAAGTGGGGATGATTGTTAGATTGGCCGCCAACAAAAATGCCCCCAAGTAATTGATTGGAGGCGTGGCTGCATTCAGATTTCTTGTAAATTTGGCTGATGCAAACTGACCCTCCTGTAATCAGATTCATTCACAGCGACGGTGTCGTATGCAATATGTTACAATTTGTAAGATTATAAGGACACACTAGTTCACCTGACTACACCCTACACTCCACACACTGCCTTCACTGAGATATATCCACACCAGCAAGAATCGTTATCTTTGGCTTACCGAGGCCCAATCCGTCTCCCCGCCTCGATTTGCTCCGTCGGATGCAAAATTACTTGTTCCCCTGTCTCCAGTCCCTGCTTTATCACAACCTCGAACTCATTGCGGCGACCAATCACCACTTCACGTTGATGCGCTCGGCCATTCTCCGCCACAAATACACACTGCCCCTCACCACAGCGGAAAAGAGCACTCACGGGCGCTTTTAGCACATCGTCATCTCGCCAAACGACAATCCTCGCTTCAATCCGATACCCATCACCTAAGGGAACCGAGGGATCAACAAAATCGCCAATAATATTGACCCGTTGTTCTTCCACACCTAGCGCCGAGACTTCTGTAAACGCAGCGGGTTCAACATAGCGAACTTCAGCCATAAGAGTGGTTTCACCCCCCCAGTGCTCAACCAGAATAGAGGCGCCTGGCTGCACCTTAACAGCATCCGTTGAAAGCACATCAATGACCAACTCCAGGTCTGACGGATCGCCCAACTCGATTAAGGGATCTCCAGCTGCAACAAATCGGGCGCTCTCCTGCAGCACTCGCAGGACATATCCCGTCACCGGAGCCTGGATTTCTGTGCGGCTGGCTTCATCGGCTAAATTCGTCAGTTCCGCCTCTACAGCCGCAATCTGGGCTCGATAGGCATCCACCAGGTAGTCAGGGTCTCGCTGTTCCGCCTGCAGAATCGAAAGCTCTTCTCTGGCGGCGGCGACCTCGGCGATCGCCCCCTCTAACTGCCGCTGAATCGTCTTTAACTCTCGAGTTCGACTGGTTTCCAACAGTTCCGCCTCCTCTCGCCGCTGCCGGGAAATTGCTCCCGTCGTCTCCAGATCTTGGGCCCGGATGCGATCGCGTCTAGCTTGCTGCAACGCCGCTTCAGCTTTCTCAACCTCAGCCTCGGTCGCCTGACGTTCGGCCTCGGCGGCTCTGATTCGCGCTTCCGACTGAATCAAGGCAGCTGGTTTAGGCCGTTGAGTTTCCACTCCAGCAATTTCAGCCTGTAACTCTCGCAGTCGAGCCTGAGCTTCTCTCACCTGGGTATCTAACGGCAGCGGGTCAATCCGAGCCACCACCTTTCCCTGCTCAACCGGATCGCCCTCATCCAAATCGATGCGATCCAGACGACCCGCCACAGGCGCCGCCACTACAAATCGATCCTGAACCCGTGTTTTCCCTTCAGCATCTACTGTAACTTGCAGTTCACCCCGCTCAACCTCCCCTAAGTCAACTGGAATGGGGGCAGGGCGAAAAGCCAAAACCACCAACGTTAAAGCGCCCAGCCCCGCTAGAAAATAGGGTAGACGGCGGGGTAGGTGTTTTGTCAGATAACGCATAAGGCAATGAATGCAAGAGTTAGATATATATAGTCTGGAGTTTAGATTTTGGATTTTGGAGTTTAGATTTTGGATTTTGGAGTTTAGATTTTGGATTTTGGATTTTGGATTTTGGAGTTTAGATTTTGGATTTTGGATTTTGGAGTTTAGATTGAGGCAGGAGTTAGAAGTTGGTTTTAAGCATCAGCTATAGTCTGGAGTTTAGATTTTGGATTTTGGATTGGCTTACTCTCTTGTCTTCAGCACAGCGATCAGGTCAAGATGATTGAGGTGTCGGCGGATAATCCATCCAGATAAAAGGGCTGCTATCACGATAACGATAAAGGCAAAGGCATAGCTGGCTCGAGTCACAATCAAGGGAAATCGATAGAGATCCCAACTGTAGGCATGACTGGTGAGGGCTGCCAAACCAAAGCCTAATCCAAATCCGATGGGAATAGCTATCAGAGTCAGAATAGCTTGCTCACCCAGTAAGATGAAAGCGATTTCAGACTGAGTAAACCCAATAATGCGGAGGGTTGCTAGCTCACGACTGCGTTCTGATAGAGCGATTCTGGCCGCGTTGTAGACTACGCCAAAGGCAATAATGCAGGCAAAACCAACCAGGACGGCGGTGAAGACGCCTATACTGGTAGCGATTGTTTGCTGGAATTGGTCAATCACTGTCTGGCGCAGGGCCACGCTTGTCACCGCTGGTGTCTGTTTTAGCTGCGTGTAGAGCTGATCGGTATAGTTAGTGTCGATCGCTAAATAGGCGCCTGAAATTGTCTGCCCTTCTCGCATCAACCGATTGAGGGCGTGGATATCCATATAGGCGGAGAGACCCACCAGTTCATCGACTAATCCGGCTACGGGAACCGTGCGGGTCGGTCTTTCGTCTTCTAGAACCTCAAGGGTCAGCACGTCGCCAACGGAGACCCCCAAAATTTCCGCCAGCTTCGCTGAGAGCACAATCCCATCAGGAGGGAGATCAACCACCTGTAGCTTTTTGTCCAACAGGCGGCGCAACTTCCCGGTAGGCTCCAGTCCAGTGACGCCGCCTAAATGAGTCCGGTGCTCAAATCTCAGCCTTGCCGCCACGATCCGAAAGGGCTCCGACTGGAGAACACCTGGCAGATGCCTCAGTTCATACTGAACCCGGGCGGAACGCGGTTGATTAAACACCAGGGTGACATCTTCACGCTGAACATGGCGGAATTGCACGTCAATGATATGATTGATCGCATCTCCGAAGTAGCGTCCGATCACTAAAATGGCGACGGCCAGGGCAATTCCCAGCATTGAGAGAGCGGCTTGAACAGGGCGACGCTCCAGATTGCGCAGGATAATTCGACCTGATGGGGAAAAGAACCGTTGCAGACCGACTCGTTCAATAAATGTGGGACGATAGTGAGCTGGCGGTTCGGGGCGCATGGCCTCGGCAGGCGGCAGCGAAATGGCTCGACGTACAGCGGTAAAGGCGCCGAGAGCAGCTGAGCCGATACTGACAAAAATTGCTGTTGCGATCAGCCCTACACCCGCCTCATAGCGTAGCACTGGAAAGTGGTAAAAGTTGGTGTAGTAATGGGTCATCGTCGAGCCCAACCAAAGGCCAAGGGCAGTCCCGATTGCGGCCCCCACCAGGGTGATCATCAGCACCAGTTTTAGGTAGTGGAGTCCTACGGCCAGGTTGGTATAGCCAAACGCCTTCAGCACGGCGATTTGATCTCGCTGGGTGCTGACCAAACGGGCAAGGAGCAAATTGAGCAGGAAAGCAGCTATCCCGAGAAAGATGGAAGGAATCAGGACTGCGGTGGCGGCAAGCCCCATAATTTCATCTGAAATAAAGCGATTAGAAATCTGGTCATCCCGCCCGTAGGCCCCCAGCCCGCCGTAGCGCTCTAGCAGTTGATCGAGCTGGAAGATAACCTCAGCTTCGCTCGCCCCAGGCATCAGGGAAAGGGTAACGTCATTAAACGCCCCGTCCCGGTCAAAGGCTACGCTAAGCGCATCCCGACCCATCCAGATCACCCCAAAGCGCTGGTTATCCGGAACGATTTCCGTGCCTCGGATTTCATATACATACTCAGGCGATAGCACAATCCCAACAATTCGCAGGTCCTCCCACCCCTGGTTAATCACCGCCCCCAGGGTGTCTCCTAACTCAAGCCCATTGGCCAGGGCGAACGCTTCGCTGACCAACACTTCATCCGGTCTCCCCGGTTCGATGTAGCGCCCCTGTCGGATGTAAAGGTCATTGAGGATGGGCGATCGCAACTCTGGAATCGACACTAATCGTCCCGTTGCAGGCTCATCTAAATTAGGTACATCCAGGTTGACATCCACCACCACCCGCGTCTGCACCCGCCTGACGCCGGGAATTTCCCCGATCCGATCCGCCAGACTATCCGGCGCTCGTTCTAATTGCACAAAGATCTGGGCAAAGCGGTAGCGATCATAATAAGTCGCCTGGGAAAGTTGGAGCGAGTCATAGGCGCTCATCATCGTCACCAAACTGGCGATGCCGCAGGCCACAATCAGGACAATGGCGATCGCCTGCCCCCGCAGGTGGAGAATATCGCGGCAGAGTTTTTGGTTAAGCGCATTCATGCGGTATCACCACTCCAACTCTGCCGGAGATAACTTCACCGGGTTACGACGCACACTGGCAATCTCACCGCTATGCATCTGAATCACCCGATCGCTCATGGCGGCAATGCCAGCGTTATGGGTAATGACCGCTGTGGTGGTTCCCAGTTCCCGGTTAACTCGCTCCAGGGTTTCTAGCACCAATTTGCCAGTCTGGAAATCGAGCGCGCCAGTGGGTTCGTCGCAAAGCAGGACTTCCGGGCGTTTAGCGATGGCCCGGGCGATCGCCACCCGCTGTTGTTCCCCCCCCGAGAGCTGAGCTGGAAAGTGATCCAGGCGATGCCCCAAATTGACCAGGCCCAGCGCCTCCCGGGGATGCATGGGATGGGAGGCGATGTCGGTGACGAGGGCGACGTTTTCCTGCGCTGTAAGGCTGGGAATCAGGTTGTAGAACTGGAATACAAAACCGACCGACTTACGGCGAAAGTGGGTGAGGCTGCGATCGTCGGCGGTGGTCAGGTCATAATTGCGAAAATAGACCTGGCCGCTAGAGGGACCGTCCAGCCCTCCCAGGATATTAAGTAAGGTTGATTTGCCACTGCCGGAAGGACCTAGCAACACCACAAATTCACCCTCATAGAGGTCCAGATTAACAGAACGCAATGCCTGCACCTCCACTTCTCCCATGGCGTAGGTTTTAGTTAACTGGCGCAGATGAAAGACAACTGGAGGGGCAGTTGTATAGGATGCGCCTGACTGACTCAAAAAATCACTCATGACCTCTATACGATTTAATATACGATTTAATCAACTTCCCCACGGTGTTGCTCAAATAACGCTTGCACTGAAGCCCGTGTCAAAACAATCAGGATCAGCGCACCCAGGACGGCGCCTATTAGGATAAAGATACAAGAGATTGCAGCGACAACTAGACAAGCGGACTAATGCAACCCCAGAAAACGCCGCCGCCATTCCAGCCACAATGTCGTGGAAGAGGGAAAGAAGCTTGAGGTGCTGTAGATCCTGATTCATGGCAAGATAACTGTTGAAGATGCGGTTGAGTTGATTTGCTCTTCAGCCTAAAAAATAAAGTTGAGGAATTCGTGAAGAGCAAAGTAATTGGCAACGGGACTTATTGATTCAGCTCAGGCATTGGGTAAAGCGCCAAGTCGAAGGGCCGAGTATAACGCAGATAAAACATACAAGGCTGATCTCCACAGACGAGCGCATGGGGGACGCCGCCGGGCAGACTGATATAAGAGTGATGACTGAGTTCGGCATTAGAACCGTCTTCCGCAATATAAGTGAAATCGCCTTGAAGCCAGATATACACTTCATCACTGGTATGACTATGGTTAGGAAACGTATAGTTGGCGGGTATTCGCAGCACAGCTTCCAGAGATTCTGCGTTCTCAATATCTCCACGTAATACGGCGATTTCAGGGCCAGGGGGGACGCCTTCGCGGATAAGCGGGCTCCAGGAAAGATCACTCAGGTCGAAGATAGTTTGATCAGGACCAAATGAGAGCGATTGTTGTTCGACAGTCAGCCCGCTAATATCATGCGCCATGGCGGCGTTGACAGGAAGCAGCATCAGCAAGAGCGCAACAACGGTCTTAATGGCGAATTGAGCCAGTCCTATCCACTGTTGCTTAGATTGAGTCGAGGTGGAATTCATCTTTTGTCTCCTTTTATTTATATCGGTTTATTGAATCGGGGATTTTTAATATGAGCGCCGCAGAAATAAGTGATAGCCATGCCCCTAACAGTTGGCGCAGGAACCTTTCAACCAACCTCATACTCTTTAAGTTTGCTTTGATTCTGAAGGAACAACCAGGAAAGATCGCAAATTAAGCCAGCAACTTAAGCGATAACTTAAGTTCTGTCCTCTACAGTTATCGGAGACTCATACTGGTTCAATTGAATCAAGTTGGTCATGCCACTGGCCGCTGATGGGTAGGACAGTCATCGACTGAATTCGGTCCAGGTGCAGACAACGGTTATGCCAAAGCACTGGAAATTCGGGAATATCCTGCTCGATATTCGCCGTTTCCTCTGAGCTAGCCAGTGAATTTGATTACACTCTGAGCAAGAAAAAACTTACCTTGCCCAGTATCCCCATGATCTAGATCGATTAGAAGCGTTGCGATCGCGGATCGAAGAAGTGCTTCCCTATGTTGACTTATCCAATGAAACTTCTCGTCGAGAGCTAATGACCCAACTTGTAGCTGAGATAATCGCCCTTGATCAATGGGAAGAACCCCAGAGCAATCTCATTTGTTGGGCGCTGTTACAACTGGAAAACTTTGGGAGTTTGCTCTGCTTGATCGAGCCCAAAAACATATTGATCA
>JAKSDM010000261.1 GCA_022360135.1 Pseudanabaenales cyanobacterium
AAGGAATCCTAGCCAGTGAATTTAGAAAAATAGGGTAAAGCTTTTTCCATTTGAACGAAAGACCAGTGGAACCGAATTTTATAATTTCATATTTTTTTAAGTCTACTTATTTTTCTCCATCTTTGACAAAATGGGATTTGTCTTCAGAGCAGAGCTGATTGTAGTCAAATCCCCGCTTAACCCACTGCATACAATCTTGCTGACTGATGAAAATTCTAGGGGCGGCGATATTACGTAGCTCAAACGGGGGATAGTGGTCATAGAAGACCTTGCCCTGGGCCTCTGCCACGATAATCAGATTGTTTCGATAGGTGTAGCGGTGCTTGAAATGGTCTACTCCGTATTGGTCAGTGAATTCTGTTCCTGGTGGATGGGTATTTAAATGCCCTTTGGCGATTTTGATAATTCCTGCAATGGTGCTGGAGTAGACCCCAGCCGGATTATCTGCTTGATGTAACGAACTTTTGTGTCCGACATCAGCTAGCAAGCAGTAGGTGTAAATGATTTCGCCATTTAGTCGGCTGTATGCAAAGGGGATAATCAAAAAACCCCTGAATGAAACTGATTCTTCATACAGTAGCCGAGCCATAGCTGGTGTTCACCACACAAACCCGATAAATATTACTTTGTCAAAACGATAACATGCAACTGGGCTATTGTGGGATCAATCATTGTAGAGACATACCATTGCCATGTCTCTATACTTCATGAGATTACTTGTCGCCAATAACACCAAGCTGCATAGGCCATGGTGACGACGCCTGTGACGATCGCAGCCTCATTGACCTCAAATTGAGGATGATGTAAAGGATAGTTCGGTCGATCCTGGAAGCCGATTCCTAAACGAAACATCATACCGGGAGCATGTTCCAGATAGAGGGAAAAATCTTCTGCCCCTAAGGAGGGTTCATGGATGAGTTGAACCCGATCTCGTCCCCAAGCTTCCGTCGCCGCCAGCTCCACAATCTGGGTCAAACTCGGGTCGTTTTGCAAGGTGGGCGTTCCCCGCCGATAGATCAATTCATACTTCGCATTATGGGGCTGACAAACACTGGCCACAATCCGCTCAATCCAGTTGGGTAGCGCTTCACTGGTTTCAGGATGGAGCGATCGCACTGTGCCGATCAACTTGACGCGATCGGCAATGACATTCGGGGCGCGTCCCCCCGAAATCTGACCAATGGTCAACACCATCGGCCGCAGGGGATTGTGGGTGCGGCTAATGGACTGTTGCAGCGTGGTAATCACTTGAGCGGCAATCCAGATGGCGTCAATCGCTTCATGGGGACGAGCGCCATGCCCTGACTCCCCCAAAATAATGATCTCCAGATCATCGGCCGCCGCCGTCAGCGCTCCGTAACGGATGCCCACCGAGCTGCCGGGTATGGTAGGCAATACATGCAGCCCCAAAATTGCCCCGACATCCTGCATCACGCCATCTTTAATCATCCAGCGGGCGCCCTGAGCGGTTTCTTCTGCGGGTTGAAACAAAAAGCGGGTTGTTCCCGACAGCGGCTTCTCCAGTTGGGCTAGGACCATCGCCGCGCCCAATCCTACGGTGGTATGCACATCGTGACCACAGGCGTGCATAATTCCGGGTTGATGGGAGGCGTACTCCAACTCCGTACACTCTGCAATCGGCAGGGCGTCCATATCAGTGCGAATGGCCAGAATTGGCAGGTTGGTCTGGGCTCCTGGCAATTCAGCCACGACCCCTGTTTTGCCCACCAACTCCTGCACATGCAGCCCATAGGAGGACGTTACCCCGGCCACATAAGCAGCAGTTTGATATTCTTGTCCACTGAGTTCTGGATGACTGTGAAGATGGCGACGAATTTCAATCAGACGGGGAGCGATATTTTCAGCGATCTCTTTAATGTGACTCAGCATGAAGGAGGATGGGGGATGGGGTTTTCTTGATCATAAACAGCCCCAAGTGATTGAGGAATGCAAAATTTCTTGTCCCTGCTCACTGTTTGGGGTGTGATGAAGATTATCACCCCAAACTCGATAAGGTCTGCTGCAAGGCTTCCAGCAGTGTATCCACATTCTCCTTACGGCTGTTGTAGCCCATGAGTCCAATCCGCCAGACTTTACCCGCCAGTTCTCCCAGTCCGCCGCCAATTTCAATGTTGTAATCATTCAGAAGTTTGCGGGTGACGGCTTTACCATCCACCCCCGCCGGAATTTTCACAGTGGTTAAGGTGGGCAAGCGATACGCTGGATCAACATGGCAGGATAGTCCCAGCGCCGCCAACCCACTCCAAAGGTATTCAGCCTGGGTTTGGTGTCGTCGCCATCGAGTTTCCAGTCCCTCCTCCGCAATCAGCCTAAGCGCCTCCCGCAATGCATAGGTAAGGTTGACTGGGGCGGTGTGGTGGTAAGTGCGCTCAGTTCCCCAATACTTTAGCAGCAGCGACACATCCAGGTACCAGTTTGTCACCTTTGTCTGACGCTGATTGAGCTTTTCTACGGCGCGGGGACTCATGGTGAAGGGAGAAATGCCGGGAAGGCAGCTGAGGCCCTTTTGACCACAGCTATAAGCCAAATCGACCCCCCATTCGTCCAGGAAAACAGGCACGCCCCCCATGCTAGTAACGGTATCTACCAACAGCAGACAATTGAACTCGCGGCAGAGTTCGCCAACGCCTTCCAAGGGCTGACGAACTCCGGTTGAGGTTTCTGCATGCACTAACGCCAGAACAGTGGGGCGGTGAGTTGCCAAGGCCGTTCGCAGCTCCGACAGACTAAAAACCTGTCCCCAAGGCTTGATAATGGTATGAACCTTAGCGCCGTAACGGCTCGCCATGTCCACCAGTCGGGTCCCAAAATATCCCTTAACCCCAACCAGTACGTCATCCCCCGGCTCGACAACGTTTGCCAGGGTGGCCTCCATTGCCGCACTGCCTGTCCCGCTGACTGGAAAGGTGATCGGATTTTCGGTTTGCCAAACGTAACGCAGCAGCGTTTTCACCTCATCCATCAGGTCAAGATACGCCGGATCAAGATGGCCAATAGGGGCCAGGCTGACAGCTGAGAGTACGGCGGGATCAGCGTTAGAAGGGCCAGGTCCGAGCAATAACCGAGTGGGCATTTTTAGCCCAGACAGTTTAACCCGATGGGTTTCGTTAACAGCTGGTATGGAAGTGGAAGGCGTTGAAGTCATGATCATAAATTTGGTTAAAACTTAATCTCTACATTGAGCCTCTGCCAATGGGTTGAGGCGGTGCAGCCAGGGTATAGATTTGGCTTTCCTGGGCGATCGCCGGTTGCAAATGTAGGGGTATCTGCAGCATACCAAGGAGTGTGACGCCATCTATCAAGCGAAATTCACCCGTTGTCTTTTTCGCTTCATCATTATTGCCCAGTACAGTGTTAAGGAATAGATATCCCCTTTTTGGTCGAACGGTGCCCACATCGATGGTTTCACTCGCTGAACTCAAACGTGCGATCGCATCCGCCCAATCTCATGCGGTTGAATATGTTTGCCTAACAGGGCTTAACTTATACCAGTCGCCCGCTTGTGACAGCCTGGTGACTCAGGCCGCCGCTGGTCGGCATTTAAGGCCCGTGTCGATGCCCAATTCACCTGGCCCCAATTCGCCTGGCAGCGAAATATCTGCAATTGAGGTTTGTCTTTGTGAAGATAACTATCCTGGATGGTTAGCGCTCACCGATCTGCAACAGCTTGCGATCGCTCAGATCCCGTATCAACCCATCTCACTCTCATTTGAGGACATCCAGGCGCGTTTGTCTGACGTAATTGCCTTCACCCAAACCGCAATGGCCCAACCTAATCACTATCTATGGGGCGGAACCATTGGGCCGCACTACGATTGCTCTGGCCTCATACAAGCAGCGTTCGCGTCCGTCGGCATTTCTCTTCCCAGAGATTCCTATCAGCAGGAAGCCTTTACCCATCCTATTCCCTTAGACGCCCTGCAACCTGGCGACCTAATCTTCTTTGGCTCACCCGAAAAAACAACCCATGTAGCGCTTTATTTGGGAAAGGGAGATTATATTCATAGTTCTGGCAAAGATCAGGGCCGAAATGGCATCGGCATTGACTCTCTATCTAACTTGAGTCACCCGGTCAGCCAAGCCTACTCTCGCCAACTGCGGGGAGCTGGCAGGGTTATGACCAGTTATCCTTGATTGAACACAATGAACTCAAGGGTTGCTTAGGTCAATAAACATCTTCTACTTCCCCCAGCCAGTTACGCTTTGCCCAATCTAAAGGAGCCCAGCCAGGATAAGACCAAGCCCGAACGGCGAATTGCACAAAATTCTGCGCGCCGCCCAATCGTTTCGTCAACAATAAACCGTACTCCGTCAGGAAGCGAAGTGTTTCCTCATTTTTAGCGATCACAAATGTAGTTCCTTTGCTTTCAAAGGGAGCTGAAGACGATACATCGCAAGGAACCTGAATAATCTGGACACTCTCCAAATCGACTTCGGATGGACGGGGTATCCCCTCAAATAATTCAGCTAAGCTCTTGTCTGGCATTTTCATGTTTCGTAAACGACAACCGGCCATAGCCAATAATATTTGTCTTCTCATTGAAGTTTCTGGAAACTAGTAGAAGCATCAGCTATCGGGCTGATTAGTATAAGCAATTGAGACGCAATACCATTAGGGTGAAGTTTCCCGATTTATCAACCCTACAAAGTTCTGCAATCCTACTCAACTCTCCAGGACACTGGCATAGGAGGCTTTGAGATTAGCATTCCGCCCCTTGCAAAAGTCCCTAGTTTGATGTTTTCACAGCAAACCCTTCACAATCTGGATGCGAAGTCAGGCGCTGCAGGTATAACAATTTTCATTTGCATTGACTGCGCTCTACACCCTACACTGAATGGCACTGAAATAAGAGTTTATAAATCACTAAAAGCCCTGATATTCCCTAGGCTGGGCATTGCCCACATGGCTTATTTCAGTGCCATTCCACCCTACACCCTGCCTTCCCTAATATTTATTCCACACAAGTGAGAATCGCTATAAAATAGGGAGTAATCGAGATCGCCAAAGGAGCCTGAAATGCCTGATCTATTGATGTATCAGGAAGATATGTTCGTTTTGTTAGCCCCAGGTCAAGCTGAGGTCTTTCTAACGCCAGCCGAACTATTGGAGAAGCTCCAAGCAGTTTTGTCCGATCAGCAGGATGAGCTGCCAAGGCATTTACAGAAATTTCCTTCCTTACAGGCACAGGCTGAACATTTGATCGACACTGCTTGTGAATTTGAGATCAAACCGGGT
>JAKSDM010001206.1 GCA_022360135.1 Pseudanabaenales cyanobacterium
TCAATTCTTTTCGCTGACTGACCTGCCCGGTTTTGATCCACCAAAGCATTAGCAGTCTTTCTTTTTGAGTCCCACTCTTAGCTTGCTTGAGACTTTTCTCCAGGTAGTCAGCCGTTTCGGTAATATCGAGGATAAAGGGACATGCCATATACACACCAATCTTGGTAGAAGCACCTTCAATTATGCTCTACTTCATTTCAGATTGGTATAACAACCGCACTGCAATGGAACAGTCTGCTAAGGGCGAGTGATTTGCAAAAGGTATCTGCGTCCCCGCCTAAGCCGCCCTATTGGACTGGGGTTGAAAACTACCGTTGTCAGAATACCACTTTAGTCGGATACATGATTAAATCCTCGCTCCTTACAATGGACCTGCCAACATGTTGGGGCTAAGTGCAATGACCAACGTTCAAATGGAGCCACTACCCATCAAAACCTCCATTGCAAGGCGAGTGTTACTGATTTATCCCATCTTTCCGCCGTCGTTTTGGTCCTTTGAAAATGTCTTAGCTCTGGTGGGCAAAAAAGCCTTACTGCCACCTTTGAATCTGATTACTGTGGCTGCTATTTTACCCCAAACTTGGGATTTCAAGCTGGTCGATCGCAACGTTAGAGACATCACGCAAGCCGAGTGGGCCTGGGCAGAATGTGTGATTATTTCTGGCATGATTGTGCAAAAGTCAGACCTCTTGGCCTGTGTACAAGAGGCAAAATGCCGAGGTAAGTTAGTAGCGGTGGGCGGTCCTTACGCCACAGCGCTCCCCCAAGAGGTGCAGGATGCTGGCGCGGACTATTTGGTTTTAGATGAAGGGGAACTCACTCTCCCCCTATGGGTAAAGGCCTTAGAATGCGGTGAAACTCAGGGAATATTTCGAGCCGCCGAAAAACCGGATGTGACCCAAACCCCGATTCCACGATTTGACCTCCTAGACCTCAAAGTCTACGATACTATGTCGGTTCAGTTCTCCAGAGGTTGCCCGTTCCAATGTGAATTTTGCGATATTATCGTGCTCTATGGTCGCAAACCCCGCACCAAAACCCCTGCTCAACTCCTGGCTGAACTGGATACGCTCTACGATTTGGGATGGCGGGGCGCTGTGTTTATGGTGGACGATAACTTTATTGGCAATAAGCGCAATGTCAAATGTCTGCTCCGAGAACTCAAGATCTGGCAAGCTAAACGTGAACGCCCTTTTGGGTTTATCACAGAAGCCTCAGTCGATTTAGCCGATGATCCAGAGTTAATGGACTTGATGGCGGAGTGCAAATTCTACTGGGTATTTTTAGGGCTTGAAACCCCTGATGAATCGAGTCTCAGCCTCACCAAGAAGTTTCAAAATACGCGCAGTTCGATGCTGGAAGCCATTGATAAGATTTACCAGAAAGGAATCAGGGTGATAGCGGGGTTGATTATTGGCTTTGATGGGGAAAAAGCGGGTGCAGGTCAACGGATTGTCAATTTCATTGAAAAAGCTGCGATTCCAGCGACCACATTTAGTATGTTACAGGCCCTGCCCGATACCGCGCTCTGGCATCGGCTAAAAGCAGAGGGGCGTTTGCTCAACCATACAGGGAATATCAACCAAACCACATTAATGAACTTTGTCCCCACTCGTCCAATCGAAGAGATTGTCCAGGAATATTTAGACGCGATCGATCAGCTCTTTGACCCAGAACGTTACCTGGAGCGAGTTTATAATCAATTTATGCGTCTGGCTCCCCTACCCCATCATCTCAATCCACCCAGGAAAAACCATCGGAGTATTAAGCCTAGGAAAAAAGAGCCAAATTTTAAGCCATCCACATGGGTGCGATTGCGAGCATTTTTAACCGTTTGTTGGCGGCAGGGGATTAAGCAGCGTAGCCGCCGAAAATTTTGGGGTTACTTATTCTCAATTTGGAAATATAAACCCTACCGCCTGTCTTCCTATATCTCCACCTGCGCCTATAGTGAACATTTCCTGACATACTATCCAATCGTACGATCTCAACTGATGGATCAGTTAACTGAGCATCTACAAGCCACCGCTCACTTGCAAACCAATCAACTTGAAGTAAATCCCAAGGAAACTAAACTCTCAGCAGCCGGATAAACTGTTGGGAAAAGGGAAAAAGGAAGGCTATGTTTTTTGATCCGACTTGCTTAATCAAACACAGGGTAGGAGTATTCTAGATTGCAAAATCCACAAGCCAATTCATGGTCAACGTTGGTCGAATTATTGCAATTTAGAACAGTGGCTCAACCGCACCAAGATTTATACATTTTTCTCAAAGATGACAATGTTGAATCGGGTTGTTTAACCTATGCAACTTTGGATCGAAAAGCGCGGGCGATCGCCGCTTACCTGCAAACCCAGTCTGTCCAACCAGGTCAACGGGTTTTATTGAGCTATCCCCTGACAGAAGGGCTAGCCTTTATTGCCGCTTTCTTCGGTTGTCTCTACGCCGGGGCTGTTGTAGTCACGGCATGGCCTCCCATGAACCAATCCCTATCCTCTGAGTTGCAGTATAAAGCAGCTGACGCAGCGGTCAGTTTGGGGCTGACCGCTCAAACCTTGCTGGCGCAAATTCAAACTACTTTTGGCCAGAATCCAGAACTCGCCCATATTCCCTGGTTAGCCACAGAGCCCTTTTCCTTAGACCTGGCAGAGGACTGGCAAGCCCCTGAGTTAGCCTCCCATACCCTAGCGTACCTTCAATACACTGCAGGCTCAACAGGTATTCCGAAGGGGGCCATGATTAGCCACAAAAACTTGCTCCACAATTCAGCCGTCATTGCCCATTGCTTTGGCGCAACGCGTGACGATCGAGGAGTGATTTGGTTACCGCTATATCACGATATGGGATTAATTGGCGGGATTCTCCAGCCGCTCTATGCCAGCTTTCCTGTCTGTTTAATGTCGCCGCTATCATTCATGCGTCGGCCACTACGGTGGTTACAAGCAATCTCCCATTACCGGGCGACGATCAGTGGCGGGCCGAATTTCGCCTATGAGTTGTGTATAGATAAAATCAAATCGGCTGACTTAAAAAGGCTGGATTTGAGTACCTGGACGATCGCCTTCAATGGTGCAGAACCCGTTCAAGCAAGAACTCTAGAACGGTTTGCAGCGGCTTTTGCTCCTTACCAATTTCGGCCTGAGGCTTTTTGCCCTTGTTATGGCATGGCTGAAACCACGGTGATGGCGGCCAGTAATCTGAAATTACAAACTCCTCAAGTTCTCTACTTAGATCCAGATGCGTTGGCTCAAAATCAAGTGCGCCAGATCAAGGAGGAACAAGTAGCGGGTCTCAGGGTCGAAAATCGCTCCGCAGTGAGTTGTGGTCAGGCTGTTTTAGGTCAACAAATTCGCATTGTTGATCCAGAAACTTGCCAACCTTGCTCAGTAGATCAAGTGGGAGAAATTTGGATCGCAGGGGATAGCGTCGCCCAAGGTTACTGGAATAATGCTGAAGCAACGGCGGCCACATTTCAGGGCTGTTTAGCGAACACGGGTGAAGGTACCTTTTTACGGACGGGTGACATAGGCTTTTTAGCCTCTGAACAGCTTTACATCACAGGAAGGCTTAAGGAAGTCATCATTATCTGGGGACGTAACCTTTACCCCCAGCATTTAGAACAGGCGATCGCCCAAAGCCATCCAGCGTTTGCTTTTAGCCAAGGGGCCGCCTTTAGTCTGGAGCAAGACGGTCAGGAGCAATTAGTAATTGTGCAGGAAATCTCGCGGCGATCGCAGCATAGCGCCCCCCTCACTGACTTAGTTGCAATCATACAAACCACGATCAGCCAACAATTTCTGGTGGAACCCCAACAGATTGCGCTGGTAAAATCTGGCTCAATTCCAAAAACCCCAACAGGGAAGGTACAACGCATCCACTGTCGCCAACAATGGCGAAATGGACAATTGCCTGTGATTCACACCTGGCGGCAAACAATTAGTGGTGGAAACATTGATTGGGAGGCAGCATTGGCATGATTGCTTGATTACAGTCTACGTTGTTCTGCCTGGATGTATTGTGGATATTTCAAAGCACTGATTAAATTTTATGTCAACAAATTAAAACTGTATAGATATCTTATTACTGGGTAGTAGAGCGCATCCGAAAAGCTCTTATTTTACCCCTAATCTTTTACGTAACCAGGTTGATCCCATGAATAGAAGCGGTGTCATCCAAAGACCATTGAGTATTAAATGAAGTGGAAGTCTGAAGTAGACGTATAGCGTTAGCAAAACACCATAGGGTGAATCCATATGGTCAATCCAATAAAAAACAGGATTGCTTTCATCCCCAGGTGAGATCTTAAGACGGCGTTTAATAAACGAGTTAGGTAGTTCAGATAGGTTAAAAATAAAACCAATGAGTAAGCCATAGAGAATTCCATTAAAGCTACTTAGAAGAATAATGTTTTTAAGGTTAAATTTTAGACCAATTTCCAACATCTGGAATATCCAAACACTGACCAAATGAGTTAGAGGTAAACTTACCAGACCCCGCCATTTTTTGTTGACCCCAAATAGTCCTACATGGATGGGATAGCTGAGCCTGTTAAATAGGGCTGTCTTCCACAAAAGAGCTTCAAAGATACTGGCCAGTAAAAGAGGAAGTCCTAGCCACACTAGACTTAAAAAGTCATTCTTATATAGATCAAGTGGACTCATTATACTCATGATTTAGATCTTTTTATAACTGCTAAAAGTTGAAACAATGATATGCTGCTCAAATCGAAACAATCCAATACCATCGTGACTGATTCTCAAATGAGTGAGTCACGTCTTATGATTGCTCTGATTAACCCTAAAAGTGGCCAAGGTAAAGCCAGACGAGATTTGAATGTTGTTTTACCCATTTTTGAGAAGAGTAACATCCATCTGCGCGTTGCTGAAATTCAGGGTTCCCAAATTGTTTGTCAGGGGGTTCGACAATCCTTTCTGAACTTTTTCCAGTCATTAGATCTGGCTACAATTCATGGCATTATTGTGGGCGGAGGAGACGGAACAGTTCACTCAACAGTAAATGCCTTGATGAGTCGAGCAGATTGGACACAGGCGATTAAAATTCCTATTGGTTTTTTACCCAGCGGCACCGATAATGGTTTGTGTAAGACGGTTCTAGAACTTTCAGGAGAACCCTATAGTTTGAAGCATGCGGCCCTTCTCATTGCTCAAGGGCGGTTGCGATCGCTTGATATATTCAAAATCCATCAGGAGAAACGTACGTTCTACGGCGTACATTCTCTGGCTTGGGGCTTAGTCAGCGACATTGACATCGAATCCAACCACCTCAGATTTCTGGGGCCGTTCAAAGAATGGATTTATGGATTGGCCTATGTTTTAAGACGTAGATTTTATGCGGGTACGTTACTGTTTGACCCTCAGTTTTCGCTGCAGGCTAAGTCACCCATCTTGAGCAACAAACAAACAGATACATTTATTGGCATCTGGGCAGTTAATGTTCCCTGGGCAGGACGAGACCGCCTTTCTACTCCATTCGCCAAACTCGATGATGGTTTGATCGATTTACTCGTTCTGCGCCAAGGCATTTCAAGAAGGCATCTTTTAGAGCTTTTTATTAAAACAGAAGATGGTTCTCATATTCATTGTCCAAAGCTTGAATACTATAAAACCCAAGCTTTAGCATTAAACCCTATCAGCATACCTGGCACTATCGCTATTGATGGTGAAGCGGTTGATTATGGCCCTATCAGCATTGAGGTTTTACAGAAACTCTGCACCATTTTTTGCCGTTAATTTACTGTTTTACAGTGTCGGTAAAAAGCTGACGCTGTTGTAAATCGATAGCCGCGATACAAACAGCAGATGCATATAGTTGAATAACATTAGTGATTTGTTTAAGTAGATAGATGGGAAAAATGCTCCATAGCAAGATCTGTCCGGTATGGATTAAATCAAGCGGCAGATTAGGCGCGTAATAGTTTAAATACAGCAGTATATAGAACAGCTCATTGCCAAAAATTAAGGCGTCCATAAATCGTTTGTCGCCGTAATAAAGGTTGAGGAGCCGGTTTTTAGACCAGCGTTTGGTATTTTTATGGTTATGTTCCGCTTGTATAGAGGTTGCCTGTAAAAGATAGTAGTGACTGCTGACATCTAGCGCTATGAGCAGAATGAAAATAAGTAGGTATTCTGGATAGAGTTGGGCAAGGATGAAACATAAACCTGTTGTTGCAGCTCGATCAGTCACCATATCAAGGGTAGCTCCAAACTGGGTTCTCTGATTAAGTCGTTTTGCTGCTTGACCATCGAGTTCATCGAGTAAGAAGGCCATAAGATAAAAAATCAAACACCATAACCCATGTCCAAATGTATGAGAAATAAAGCTAATTGCATAAAGAACAACTCTTAAATAGCCAATGATATTGGGTAGCAATAGAAAAATATTATTGGACTTCATACTCTATATTGTGGATTTGGATAAAGATTGCGACCAGCTTTGATCTTTAGTTACTTAAAGCCATTTTTTTTCTACGGTTACCTAGTTATTTCTTTCGTAAACCAGTAGGTCTTCATAGCCTTATTAAATCATGCGATCGCTGACAAACTGTCTCAAAGAGTTTCTCATACTCGCGTGTAATTTTGACGGCATCAAAATCCTGGGCTCTGATTAACGCATTGCGGGCAAGTCTCGCCGCTTGATCAGGATTAGAAATCAGCTGATGAATGGCCCCTGCCAATTTCTCTGGGCTGCGGATCGGGACTAATAATCCTATTTGATCATCCTCAATGATTTCCTTAGGTCCATAGTCACAGTCTGTGGCAATGACAGGCGTCTGGCAGGCCATTGCTTCAACCACAACATGTGGAAAGCCTTCCCATAAGGATGACAGGACAAAAGCCTGAGCTGCCGTCATATATATCCATGGATTCTCAACAAAGCCAGCTAACTTAACGTATTCCTGAAGCTTTAAAGTTTGGATTTGTACTTCTAAAGTATCTCGGTAATTGCCTTCCCCTAAAATTAGCAGCTTTAAATCCCTGAGATGATACTGATGATGACAAAGGTATAAGGCTTGGATCAGATATTCAAATCCTTTTTGTGGGTATAACCGCCCAACAGCCACAATATAACGATCATCGGAGACTTGCAGATTGGGTTCAGGCTTATATTTAGAGGATTGAACAGCCTGCTGAATCTGTACAAGATTGGTGGGATTATAAATATAGGTGATCTTCCCTGGATTAATTTTATATACTTCTGAAACTTCTCTCGAAATACCCTTAGAAACTGTCAGGATTTTATCTGCTTGACTGTAACTATTCTGAATAATTCTGAATATCAACATTTTCAGTATTCGATTCTTGGTAATACTTTTGAGATTAGTTGGAAAGCTATTTCCTTCACGCGCAATCCATTGGACTTTTCGGCTTCCTTGCTGACCTAAGGCAAAATTTGTCAGAATATTTAAACCTGTCATACTGGTCATGACGATGTCTGGCTGAATTGCCCTGACTAAAGCTTGAATTTGGTAAATTGAGGCTGGAGTTCGTAACAATCTCGGCAAGAGGCTTTTCAGACTGAAAGAATGAATTGTACTAGGCAAGGCTAAAACATATTGTAACCAGTCAGGTAATTTAGCCGTTCTGATATCTGCTACAGTCACCAAGTTGAGATATTCGCCAGTTTGGGATAAAAGACCAAGATAAGGGATAAAGCGATCGCGATCGATATACTCTAATAGGTCAACAATAGTACGCTCAGCTCCCCCACCTGATAAATCTGGCAGGATAAACAGGACTGAAATTTTCTTGGCGTCAGCTAAAGTTTGTTTCTTCACCACTTTATTGTTATCCATATTTCTCATAGCCAAAGAACTCCAGAGCAGGACTTGCTTCACGATTAAATTCATCAATCATTTCATCTGATAGTCTATCTATCTGCCTTTGATTCACATTTGGCTCTAGTATCTGATTTATGCTCTCCCTATCAAACCAATACTTCCGCCGCTCTTTTCCGAAAATAACTCTGTGTTCCCCTTGTTCAGTAATTACCTTTTTTGATTTAAATCGAAGCTTTTCTAGTTGGCGAGGACAAACATCTAAGAAGGTAGATAAATCCTCGATAACCTCGAAAGGGTTTTGAAGAATGTCCTCAAATTTGATCATTTTGAATCTGAGAATAACATCAGCATATCTTTTCATCTCTTCTGAAATCTGATAATACAATTGACCTACTCTGGCTGCAGTTCTCCCTCTTCTGAGATATCCATCGACTAATGCATAGCCATTTCGAGTAAGTGCTATGAAATACAAATCCGGATACACTTTGAGTAAGAGATCGGTGAGAAAAATATCTCTATTTACAGATTTGAGGCAGAGTGCTGTATTTGCAATCTGTTCGTGGGTATAGAGTTCTCCCTCAGCAATGAATCTGTCATCAGGATGTTTAAGACTCAGTAATTTAAACCTAAACAATTGATTGTCTATGATTCGCTGGTAATCAATGATTTGTTCAGCAAGCAAGCGACAAAACCATAGCGCCCAAGACCTATAGAATAGTTCTCCAGTCTCGTATATTGGTGAGCAAATTTCAGGATGTGATTGCAATAAATTCCATGCAATATTTGTGCCTCCTCTTGCAAAACCACTTATGACGATGACCTTGGTATTCAGCACAGTCGTTATTCCTCCATCAACCGGCCTTGAGGTCAGCGGTGTGAGACAGCGTGAGATTGCTTTCCAACGGAGTCAGACACTTTGCTTACACGTCTACTATTCTCAAACCCATGTTAGCCTGGTTACCGCCTAAACCATCAAGAAACTGGCAACTCAGATTTAATCCTTCGCCATGGATTAAGTGACTTAGGAGACTCAATGGTATCATTGCTGAAGCTGAAGTTAAATAGTGCAACCTGTCGGGAATACTAAGGGCCAGGTATCTGCAACATAGCTATCCCCTCTCACCTAGTTTCAACTCTTAGATAAGTGCAAGCGGTGATATGAGCGTGCGACTATTTTCCAGAATCCCCTTAGCATGGCTACAACTAACCAGAAATAAGGTCCGTCTCTTAGTCGCTTTGATGGGGATTACCTTTGCAGTTGTGCTCATTTTCATTCAACTTGCCTTTTTGGACTCCCTATATGAGAGTCAGACAGCCTTACACAGAAGTCTCAAGGCTGACCTGGTATTGATTAATCCTGAAATGAAGACGTTAGCAAGTAAAAGAAATTTTTCTCGTCAACATTTATATCGCGCTTTAAATTTTGACCAGGTAGCATCGGTTAACTATCTCTATCATGGTCAACAGACCTTTAAATACAAGGGCAGTGCTGGTGGTAAAGGAATCATTATTGTGGGAGTTAATCCAGAAGCACCACCCTTTGAAATCCCTAATTTTGATCAGCTGGCGCCTCAGCTTAGAACGACAGGTACAGTTTTATTTGATCAGAATTCTGATCTTAAGGAATATGGCAACATTGTCGAAGATTTGCAATCCGGTAAGCCGATAACTGCAGAGGTCGGAGATCGAAAAGTTTGGATTGGTGGAGCCGTTGACTTTGCAGGCGCTTCATTTGCAGACGATGGAAACTTGATTGCCAGCAGCGCAACTTTTTTGCAAATTATACCTCATCGTAATGCAGATGATATAACCATTGGTTTGATCACGCTAAAACCGGATGTTGACAAACAAAAATTTCTGAATGGAATGGCGGCTCAGTTACCGGAAAATGTTCAAGTAATGACGCTTCAAGACTTTATCGATCTTGAAAAACATTACTGGTCTACGAGTGCGCCAATTGGATTCGTTTTTGGTATGGGTGTCCTCGTCGGTTTTCTGGTGGGGGTAATCATTGTTTATCAAATTCTTTACAACGAAGTTTCTGACCATTTGCCAGATTATGCAGTCCTGAAAGCAAGAGGCTATAAGCATCGTTACTTTTTAGGGATTCTTTTCCAGGAAGCTTTACTTCTAGCGATCCTGGGTTATATTCCTGGATTCGCCATCTCTTTAGGACTTTATGATGTGACTAAAGACGCCACCGCTCTCCCCATTCATATGACGTTTCAAAGAGCATCACTGGTGCTTTTACTCACCATTATGATGTGCTTCATGTCCGGCGCTATTAGTATGCGTAAATTGCGGGAGGCAGATCCAGCAGAACTTTTCTAAATTTATTTTTTGTCACTTGTCACTTGTCACTTGTCACTTGTCACTTGTCACTTGTCACTTGTCACTTGTCACTTGTCACTTGTCACTTGTTACTTGTTACTTGTTATCTGACCAATGACCAATGACCAATGACTCATGACTTATGTCCCTGCTAGTTCGATAACGATCTAAGTTAATACCTTCTTTGAGCACACTTCATAATACTATGACGGCTCAATCTATTGTTTCAGTTCAGAATCTAAATCACTTTTTTGGAGAAAATACACTCCGAAAACAAGTTTTATTCGATGTCAATCTTGAGATTCGCCCTAAAGAATTTGTCATCCTGACTGGGCCTTCCGGTTCGGGTAAAAGTACCTTGTTGAGCCTGATTGGTTGCTTGCGCTCAGTTCAAACCGGAAGTCTTAAGGTCTTGGGTCAAGAGCTTAATGGGGCTAATAATAGCCAGTTAATCCAGGTCCGTCGTCACTTTGGCTTTATTACCCAATCCAGTAACCTACTTCATTTTCTGACGGCCCAGCAAAATGTACAGATGTCGCTAGAATTACATCCGGAACTTTCGGGGCAAGATAGGCGTACAAAGGCAAAAGCCATTTTGGAAGCAGTTGGATTGGGCGATCGCATTGCCTACTATCCTGATAGCCTATCAGGTGGACAGCGCCAAAGGGTGGCGATCGCCAGCGCCCTAGTCACCAATCCCAAATTGATGCTGGCCGATGAACCCACCGCTGCTTTAGATCGAAAGTCAGGCCGGAACGTGGTCGCCTTGATGCATCGATTGGCAAAGGAGCAGGGAAGCGCTGTCTTGATGGTTACCCACGATAATCGCATCCTTGATCTCGCCGATCGGATCATCAACGTTGAAGACGGCAAGCTGGGATTAGCCGTTAGTCAAGAACTCTCTATTGCATTACCAGGCTTTAACGCCGCCCTGCTTGAGAAAAGCGATACAAAACCGACCGTCCTCACCTATGAAGCTGGCGAGATTATCGTGCGACAAGGTGAAACCGCTACTAAGTTCTATGTCATTCTCGAAGGTGAGGTGGAGATTCTTCAAGAAACCCCTGATCAACCCGCCAAACTTCTAAGACGGATGGGGCGGGGAGAATATTTTGGTGAAATTGGTTTGCTGCAAGGAGGTGAACGCACAGCCACAGTTCGCGTCGCCAAAGATTCAGAAGTCAAAGTTATGGTGATTGAGGAAACGCTTTTTCGACTTCTGATCGCCGATTCTGACCTCACCAATACCGATGTGGCTCGCCGCCTGCATCAGCGCATCATGACCAGTCACCTGGCGATCGCCTTGCCGAACCTGAGCACAGCTCGCATCACCGAGATTTTAGCTGCGGTGGAGGTGGTTCGATACGGGCCAAATTCCAATATTGTGCAACAAGGTGAGTCCGCCGATCGGTTTTACTTGATTTCTAAGGGCCAGGTCGCCGTAATTAACCATCAGGACGATGGCCAGGAAGCCACTCTCCGCACAATGCAAGCGGGTGAATACTTTGGTGAGACCGAGCTAATGAACAGACAAGACTATGGCTTTACGATTCGAGTGCTTCCTGAAGCCAGTGTTGAAGTCATGGTGTTAGACCGGACAACCTTCTGTAGCCTGATCGTTGAGTCCAATGCCAGCCAAGACAAAGTCGCCACAGTCTTGCGTAACCGCCTCATCGGCAATACCGAATATCCCTCTGAATCTATCTCCCTCAATCAAAACGCCCTTAAATCACGTTCCTCTCCCTAAATTTGGGATGTTGGCTGCGAGATTGGGAATTCTGTAATTTAACATTACCTATTCAACTCAACTACGTTTCCCCTATTGAGCATCGCCGCCTTACAGCCTCGGAGTGAGGATGTATGACGAATACCTTGGACATTCAGTGTGTCATCGCTAAGACAATTGTTGATATGGAAATCAGACAATCTCGATTCAAATCCAAAACATGGATGACTATCCTGCTCCTGGCGGCTGGTGTCCTGACTGCGAATACGCTTTTGCCCACGGGTTTCTTCAAGGTTCGGGAAACTCAACGGAATGTTGTTTCGGAGGTTTCTGCTAGCGAGCCTACCCTGACCACGGTAACGGCGCTAGGACGATTAGAACCTCAAGGAGAAATCACTCGTCTATCTGCATCTAGCTCTAATCAGCGTTTGGCTCAAGTGTTGGTGGGTGAAGGGGATATCGTTCAAGCTGGGCAAGCGATTGCTGTTCTCGACAATATCGATATTCGGAAAGCGGCTCTAGAGGAGGCGCAAGCAAAAGTAAAAGCTGCTCACGCCCATCTGACTCAGGTCAGCGCCGGGGCCAAGATGGGCGCCATTAATGCTCAACAAAGCAAAATAGTCATGTTAGAGGCTCAATTGGTTGGGGATATCGAGGCTCAGAAAGCGACTATTGCTCGTCTAGAGGCAGAAGTGCGCAATGCTGAAGTAGACTATCAACGCCATCAGAATCTTTATGATTCAGGGGCGATTTCAGCCTCTCTGTTTGACACCAAGCGCACCCAAATGGAAACCTTGCGGGAACAGCTTCGAGAAGCAACCGTGACCTTAGAACGAACTGTTAACACGGGTCAAGCCCAAGTTCAAGCTGAAAAAGAAACTCTACAGAGCATTGCTGAAGTTCGCTCAGTTGACATAGCCGAAGCCCAAGCCCAAGTGGATGAAGCATTGGCGTTAGTGAGCAAAGCAGAGGCAGACTTGGAACTTGCCTATGTGCGATCGCCTGTGGATGGACAAATTTTGAACCTTCACGCCAAAGCGGGTGAAATTGTGGGCGGCCAGGGCTTTGCTGACATCGGTCAAACTCAACAGATGTATGTCGTGGCTGAAATCTACGAAACCGATATTCGCCATGTGCAGATTGGCCAAACAGCTGCCATTATTAGTGAATACGGTGGGTTTACGGGCGAACTCAGGGGGGTTGTGAACCAAATTGGCCTGCAAATTGACAAACCTGGCATTTCTAATGATGATCCAGCTGCTAAGGCGGATGTCAGGGTGGTGGAAGTCAAAATTCGCCTCAATTCAGAAGACAGTGAGCGAGTCAGACATCTCAATAACCTACAAGTTCGGGCATCCATTGAAATCTGAATAAAATTCCCAGGGCAAGGATCCAGAATTCAGAATCCAGAATTTAGCTGTCACTTGTCACCTGTCACTTGTCACCTGCCACTTGTCACTTGTCACTTGTCACTTGACCAATGACCAATGATCAATGACCAAAGGATTCTTGCTCAGCCAGCAAGTTCTGGCGTAAGTGGATGCCCAATAAACGTTTTGGAGGCGAATTCGTGAAGAGTTGATAAACACCAAAATTCTGGCCGCAGGATTCCAGGCGCTATGGGCAATCTAGAACTAATCAAGGCGCTAGTCTTAGTCAACTCGGAGTGATATCGATGCCAACCAGAAAAGTAACGGCCGCCGTCAAAACATTCAGTATGTTGCTCTCATCGGCGACTTTATTGGTGACTAGTTTGATCTCCCTGCAACCCAGTTATAGTATTGAGTTTCCCTCTACTGGCAACCGAGGCGGTCCCGCTAGAACAACCGGCGGCGGTGTCCGAGGCGGCGACTGCAGGGATGGCGCGTCCCAAGCGCATCAAGTATTTTCTCTAACTCCGTTAATGCCGTTGAACATAAGCGGCGAATATCAAAATACGTTCGTTGATGATTCTGTTGTGATGCTGTTCTATGTGCCAGATGGCGTCCGCAATAAGTATGCCGAAGTCTATGTCGAAGATCCCAACACAGGTGAAGTGGTCTATGAAAGCATTTTCTTCCTGGCCACGCCTCCGAGAATTATGCAGGTGAGTTTCCCAGCTTTTTCGGAGGAAACAGGCGAGACTCTAGAGATGGATAAAGATTATCTCTGGGAATTCGCTATTATTTGTGACTTTCGCGATCGTGGCCTTGATATTTATACTTCAGGTTACACTCGACGGGTTGCCCCCCCATCTCAACTGCCCCCAACATTTGACCAACTGCAGAACTGGACAGTCGCCAGCGCTGATAGCTATGCCCAGGCTCTGATCTGGCAAGAATCTCTGCGGATTCTTGATCATGTGAAATGTGACTCTCAAGCCGAATGGACAGAGTTTTTAAACTCTGCAGGGCTGGATCAGGCAATCACGCAAGTCAGTCTTGAGCAGTGCCGTGCTGAGTAAACCATAAGGGCATTGGACGAATTGCTATGTGGACAACGCTGCGGCAAATTCTCTGGGAATGGCGGGGAGTTGTGATCACAACCCCCAGTGTCGCCAGTCTGGTGATTTTGCTCCGGTTGGCGGGCTTGTTACAAGCCTGGGAATGGTCCGCCTTTGACCAATATATGCGCCTTCGTCCGCAAGCGCCAAGCGATGATCGAGTTGTTATTGTTGGTCTGGATGAAAATGATGTTAGATCCATTGGACAAGCCATTATTCCAGACGGTGTTTACGCCGAACTCATCAAGAAACTTCGAGCCCAAGAGCCACGTGCGATCGGGTTGGATATTTATCGTGACTTACCGGTTGAACCAGGGCACGATGAACTGATTGAGGTCTTCAAAACCACCCCCAATCTGGTGGGAATTCAAAAAGTGATTGGCGAGGCTGGACGGGACACGATCGCCCCGCCTCCGGTCTTGAAGGAACAGAATCAAGTTGGTGCAAACGATCTGGTAACTGACGCTGATAACACAGTGAGGCGTGGATTAGTCTCCGTTAATGATGCAAACGGAGAGACGATCTATAGTTTAAGCTTGTATCTTGCACTGCTCTATCTGGCAGCTGACGGTATTGCTCCGATCATGCTAGAGGGTAGTGACGATAGTTGGTGGTTAGGTCAATCGCTGTTTAAGCCATTCGAGGCAAACGATGGGGGGTATATTCGAGCGGATGCAGGCGGCTATCAGCAACTAATTAATTATCGAGGGCCGACCCAGACCTTTGAAACAGTGTCCCTCATGGATGTCCTGAACAATAAGACGCCGCTAGATTGGGCGCGGGATCGGATCGTTTTGATTGGGGCTGTTGGCGAAAGTTTCCAAGATGTTGTCTACACCCCCTATAGCAGTGGTTTATTATCCATACCAGAACCCATGTCGGGGGTGGAAGTCCATGCCAATTTCACCAGTCAAATTATTAGCGCTGCGATTGAAGGGCGTCCGCTGATTCAAACCTGGCCTGAACCTGTAGAGTGGGTCTGGATCCTTCTCTGGTCGGGCGCTGGCGCCACCTTGGTTTGGCAGACTCGGAAACCCGGAAACCTTCACAGAGGTTGGTTGCAAAGAAGCACTGTAGCAGCGGCAGCGATCGTCATCCTATTTGGTGGCGCCTATGGGGCGTTTGTAACGGGTTGGTGGATTCCTCTAGCACCCGCTTTAGTTGCCTCAGTTGGAGCCGCTACAGTTGTCACCGGGTATCTTGCCTACACCGCTGGGAATATTCGAAAAACCTTCGGTCGTTACCTGAGCGATGAGATTGTCACTAATCTTCTGGAGAACCCAGACGCCCAGAAGTTAGGAGGAGAGAGACGTCGACTCACCATCCTCACCTCTGATTTGAGAGGGTTCACTGCTACCTCAGAGCGATTATCTCCCGAAGAGGTGCTTAAAGTTCTTAACTTCTACCTGGGGCGCATGACAGACGTAATTACCCGCTACCAGGGAACCATTGATGAGTTTATAGGCGACGGCATCCTAGTCTTGTTTGGGGCGCCGATCTGCCGAGAGGATGACGCCCAGCGTGCTGTGGCCTGTGCTGTGGCCATGCAGTTGGTAATGATTGAGGTCAATCAGACCATCCAAATATGGGGTTTGCCACCGTTGGAGATGGGCATTGGCATCCACACGGGCGAAGCGGTCGTTGGCAATATTGGTTCTGAGAGACGCACCAAGTACGGTGTAGTTGGAAGTGCAGTAAACCTAACCTACCGGATTGAGTCTTACACCATCGGGGGGGAAATTTTGATTTCCGAGGAAACCCGCCAAGCGGCGGGATCGATTGTGCAGATTGAGAGACAAAAGGAGGTCCAACCTAAGGGTGTTCGGAGCCCCATCACTATTCATGAGGTCGGTGGAATCGGCGGCTCCTACAATCTCACCCTAATCCAGGAAGTAGAAACTTTCCTACCCTTGGCTGAAGCAATTTTAGTGCGGTATACTACGCTGCTTGGTAAGCATGTGGGGAAGACCTACTTCCAAGGATGGTTGATCCAACTTTCGGAGAAGGGTGCGTTAGTGCGCCCTGACTCCGTGGCAGATGCGTTTATGCTTCCTCTAACCAACATCAAACTAAATTTGTTGGGCAAGGGTGAATCGACCGTGATCAGTGAAGATATTTACGCCAAGGTCATAGAAAAACCAACAGAACCAGATAAGTTTTATATTCGCTTTACCGCTAAGCCGCCTACCGTTAACACCCAGCTCAACAGTCTTTATCAAGCGCTCAAAGCGTAACAGCGACAAAAAGTTAGATGACTGCTCTAGCAGGAAAAACATGAGGTTACTCTTTTTGGGTTCTGGTTCTGCTTTCACAGTGGGGGCCGACAATTTTCACTCCAACCTACTTCTGATCAGTGAGACGGGACGGAAACTACTATTGGACTGCGGTTCCGATATCCGCTTCTCGCTTCATGAGGCTGATTTATGCCATCGTGACATTACAGATATCTATATTAGCCATCTCCATGCTGATCACGTTGGCGGTTTGGAGTATATGGGATTTAGGGCTCTATTTGATCCGGATTGTCAAAAATCCAATCTCTTTTTGAGTCAAGATCTGGCTGGAGAGCTTTGGGAAAAAACACTCTCCGGCGGTATGCGTTGTCTTGAGGGAGATATTGCAACCCTTGATACTTTCTTCACCGTTTATCCGATTAAGCCCAAGGGGCAGTTCCTATGGGAGGGGATTCAGTTCAACTTGGCGCCAGTTATCCATATCAACACCGGATATTTTGTCATGCCCAGTTATGGGCTATTTTTTGAGATCGCAGGCGTCAAAATTTTTCTCTCAACCGATACCCAACTTTGCCTGGACGTAGTGGGATCCTATTACGAGCAAGCCGATGTCATCTTTCATGACTGTGAGACGTCCCAATTCCCCAGTCCTGTCCATGCTCACTATCACCAACTGGTTACCTTACCCGCGGCGATCAAGCAGAAAATGTGGCTCTACGGTTACCAGCCAGGTTCTCTACCTGACGCCAAACGGGACGGCTTCTGTGGATTTGTCAAACGCGGCCAAACTTTTGAGTTTCTTTAACTCTTTAACACTCGACCAGCATTGAAAATTGCCAGGAGGGCAACGCCAACATCAGCAAACACAGCTCCCCACAGTGTTGCTAGCCCCACTGCTCCAAGCAAGATGACACCGCCTTTAATGGTTAGAGCTAGGATGATGTTTTGCCAAACAATGCGGCGTGTTTTGTGAGCGATCTGAATTGCTTCAGCAACCTTGGAAGGGGCATCGGTCATAATCACCACATCCGCCGTTTCAATCGCCGCATCGGAGCCTAAACCGCCCATTGCCAGGCCCACATCCGCCCTGGCGATCACGGGCGCATCGTTGATGCCATCACCCACAAAGGCGACTTTGCTATTGGAGTGATTGGCTGTCTGTAGTAACTCTTCTAGCACAGCAACCTTATCTTCTGGCAGTAGTTCCGCCCGATAGCGATCCAGTCCTAGTTTGCCAGCGATTCTATCTGCAACGGGCTGACTATCACCTGTCAGCATCACGGCTTCAATACCTTGGGTGTGTAACGCTTGAATCGCCTTGCTGGCATCCTCTTTTAGCTCATCTGCAATGATGATGCGCCCGGTATACTCCCCGTCTACCGCAAGATGAGCTACGGTGCCATCAACGGCGCAGCCATCATGGGCGATCGCTGCTTGATTCAGCAGCCGTTCATTTCCAGCAATCACAATCTGGCCATTGATCCTGGCGCGAACGCCATGACCGGAAATTTCTTCATAGTCTTTTACTGCAGACTCATCGACAGGCTGGCCATAAGCATCTCGAATAGACTGAGCCACCGGATGATTGGAATGGACTTCAACTTTGGCGGCTAGTTCCAGCAATTGCGCCTGACTTAACCCATTGTGGGACACCACCTCAGTCACTTTGAACTTGCCTTTTGTCAGTGTTCCAGTCTTATCAAAAACAACAGTTTTGAGTTGGGTTAGGACATCCAGAAAAGTTGATCCTTTGACCAGAATACCGCGCTTAGCGGCTCCGCCCACACCGCCGAAATAGCCCAGGGGAATACTAATCACCAATCCACAAGGACAGGAAATGACTAGCAAAATCAGGGCTCGATACACCCATTCCTCATGGGAGGCGCCCGAAATCAGCAGCGGCGGCAGCATGGCAATAGCCAAGGAGAGCACCACAACAACAGGTGTGTAGTAGCGGGCGAAGCGAGTGATGAACTTTTCGGTTGCGGCCTTCTTGCTGCTGGCGGTTTCAACCAAATCTAGGATCTTGACGATAGATGACTCTTCAAATCGCTTAGTCACGCGCAGCGTTAGCACGCCAGACTGATTGATCATGCCCGCCAGAATGGTTTCACCCACCTTTACGGTGCGAGGTGTGGATTCACCTGTTAAGGGTGAGGTGTCTACCTGGGACTTGCCATCAAGAATTTCTCCATCAAGGGGAATCTTTTCACCCGGTTTGACCCGAATGATGTCTCCAACCGCAATTACCTCAGGGGAAACGGGTTTGACTTCACCGTTGATTTTCAAGTTAGCGATATCAGGTCGAACCGCCAGCAGCGACTTAATCGAATGGCGAGATTGCCCTACTGCAAACCCTTGAAACATCTCACCAACCTGGAAGAATAGCATCACTGCAACTGCTTCCGGCAATTCATGGATAGCGATCGCCCCCAATGTGGCGATCACCATCAGAAAATTCTCATCAAAAATACGCCCCCGTAAGATGTTCCGCCCTGCCGCAGTCAGTACACTCCAACCACTGATCAGATAAGCCGTAAGCAAGATCGCATATTCTGCAATCGAAAAGGGCGTATGGTGTAGAAAATCCTGGAAGAACAGGCCGATGAGAAAGAGAACTAAGGCAATGGCGAATGGGGTTAGTTCTGCTCGCAAGTTGAAATCACCATCGTCATAACCATGGCTATGGTCATGACCACAACCATAGTCATGACTGCGATCGTGGCTATGATTGTGGCTGTGGTCATGGCTATGATCATGGCTGTGGTCATGACTATGGCAGGCTGAACAGGAGTGGGCGGAAGATCGCGGTGCTGTCATGACAGTAAAGTCCAAAATACGACTGAATATCTGAGAGCCTATTCAGGCATGATATAGCAGAAACCCTACATGTCCTTACGGGATCTTCCACAGCTTTCAGCAATTCTCATTTTAAGATTTCATGAGATTAAAACCCTGGCTCCAAGAGGGGTTGGCTATTCTTGAAATAAAGTTGGATTACTGAAACGCCGTAAAATTGTTTCAAACTTATTTCGGCTGCAAAGTTCTTATGAAGCCGATTCGTCTAAGTGCTCCGCCACTTCTCGGTAAAGATTGATGACATGGTGATCAGCCAGTCGATAGTAAACATTTCGGCCTACTTTGCGGTAGCTGACTAAGCGCAGCGTGCGGAGGAGTCGGAGTTGGTGGGATACGGCCGATTCACCCATCTTCACCAGCGCCGCCAAATCACAAACGCACAATTCCTGCTTCGCTAGCGCTGAAATCAATTTTAGGCGGTTAGGATCGGCCAATACCCCAAAAAATTCAGCCATCCGTTGCGCTTTTTCTGTGGGTAAAATCTCTGGCTGAACCTGGCGAACATTGTCCATATGAACCAGAGACGATTCACAGGCCGGCGTCCCTGATAAATGCATTAGAGGTTGTTCCAATTTGTTAACATGACTCATGACTGCTAACCAACGACGCCCTTTTGGCATTGAGTAATCCAGCGACTTCAAAAGCAAGTTTGATGCTGTAAGGGCGTAGTTGAGTCCAAATACATTAGATAATCATTATTAGATAATCATTATCATAATCATTATACATCTGAGTAGATGCTCATGGATTGAATAATTGAATGGGTCCATGGCGACATAGTTCTACCGCTGAAACCAGGCGGTGAGGGCGACCGCAAGGGCGTCAGCAGCGTCGTCGGGCTTGGGGATTTTCTCCAGATTCAGTTCCCGAGCCACCGCTGCTTGAACCTCATATTTATCGGCATTACCATATCCTGTCAGCGCCTGCTTAATTTGGGCTGGGGTGAACTCTACAAACGGCAGCTTATATTGCGCCAGTACAAGCATCACGACACCTCGCGCTTGAGCTACCAGAATGGTATTCCCCATGCGGTAAAAAAATAGCTTTTCAATCGCCACCAAATCTGGCAGCCACTGATCCAGCAGACTATGGAGATCCTCGTAAATAGTACAGAGCCGAGCTCCTGTTTCAGTGTGAGCCGGAGTCTGGATAATACCAAAATCTAAAATCGAGATCTTTGATCCAGGCTCCTCGTTGATTATGGAATCACACTCAATTGCGCCAAATCCTAAGATTGCCAGCCCTGGATCCAATCCCAGGATTCGTTTAACCATCTGAATAGAAGCCGATCAACTTGAGCAGCTTAGCGGACGTCAGAAGTTCTAAGACCATTTACCTGGGCCATTTCCTCTGAATCCATAAGACCAAAGACCCGCCTGAAAAACTTATCAACTTTGTAGCCAGAGTCAATGGACTCCAAGGGATCTTTGCGCAGACGATGACGTAGGGAGAGGCAAATAACTCTGCGAATATCTTCAACGACCACCTCGGTTCGCCCTTCGTAGGCGGCCAAAGCCTTGGCCGCCCGGTTAGTCACAATATCGCCCCGCAATCCATCCACATCCAATTCAGAACAAACTTGGGAAATCTTGACTCGGTACTCGCGATCCATGGTAACGGACTTCAAGCGATCTTGAGCTTCGATCAGTCGCTGCTGCAGTTCAATTTGCTTGGATTGATATCGCTCCCAAAAAGCTTGGGGGTCTTGATCAAAGGCGGCGCGTTGCTCCACAATCTGCACCCGCAGTGTTGGCTCCTTAACCGTATGGATTTCGGCGTGCATGCCAAAGCGGTCTAAAAGCTGGGGACGAAGTTCCCCTTCCTCAGGGTTGCCTGAGCCCACCAACACAAACTGAGCGGGATGTCTGACAGAGATACCTTCTCGCTCCACCGTATTCCAGCCCGAAGCCGCAGAATCAAGCAGCACATCCACTAGGTGATCGTCCAGCAAATTGACCTCGTCCACATAGAGAATCCCTCGATTGGCCTTCGCCAATAAGCCGGGCTCAAAGGCTTTTACTCCTTCTACTAGGGCTTTTTCGATGTCGATAGTGCCACAGACTCGATCTTCAGTTGCCCCCAAAGGGAGATCTACCATTGGCGTCTTTTTGTGAATCACCTGGATCGCTTCAGGCGCTTGCACACTCAATACATCTGGATCGTCGGCAGAGCGATTAAAGGGATCATTAGCCACCACATCGATTTCCGGCAACAGATCGGCCAGGGCTCGAATAGCTGTTGACTTGCCGGTACCGCGATCGCCCATGATCATTACCCCACCCACTTTGGGATCAATCACGTTCAGCAGCAAGGCCAATTTCATATCTTCTTGGCCAATGACCGCTGTGAAGGGAAATACTATTCGATGCGGAGCCGATGCTTTATTAGAACTAACTGCAGGGGTAGAACTCACAAGTTTTCTTCTAGGGCTTAAGGTAATCTGATGACTGTCCCCCATTGTGCCACACTATATCCTCTGTTCGATTTACTGGCGCATGCCTAGCAAGCCAAAAAGATCCGACTCTAAAGTCAGAAGACTTGGGTTAGCTTTTAACCAATTTAAGGGCAACCAATAAGGGAGATTTACGCCATCAAAATTTAGGAGCGAAACCTCAGGCGCAAAACTATGGATTAAACTCCAACTCTTACGCATTCTTAAGTTTTGCCCCTACTCTCTTTTTTTGAATTAGTCTGATTTAACGGATATATTCCTTCAATACGCTATTTCGGTTGGGATGGCGGAGCTTTCGGAGAGCCTTAGCTTCTATTTGGCGAATACGCTCCCGAGTCACGTTAAAAATCTGGCCAATTTCTTCCAAAGTCTTCATGCGGCCATCGTCCAGACCGTAACGGAGACGCAGAACATCTCGCTCCCGAGGGCTGAGCGTACCTAGAACACTTTCAAGATCTTCCCGCAAAAGGCTCTTGGAGACTTGATCTTCGGGCGTCTCTCCATCAGATTCAATAAAGTCTCCTAATCGAGAATCTTCTTCCTTACCAATGGGCGTCTCAAGCGAAATGGGAAGCTGGGCGGACTTAGCGATAAACCGCAGCTTCTCAATGGTCATTTCCATCCGAGTAGCGATCTCTTCCTCGGTGGGCTTACGACCTAACTCTTGAGAGAGCAGCTTGGTGGTCTTCTTAATCCGGGAGATGGTCTCGTAAAGGTGAACAGGTAAGCGAATGGTGCGAGATTGATCCGCGATCGCCCGGGTAATCGCTTGACGAATCCACCAAGTTGCATAGGTAGAAAATTTATAACCCTTTTCGTGGTCAAACTTTTCAGCAGCTCGAATCAGGCCCAAACTACCCTCTTGAATCAAATCCTGGAAGGATAAGCCCCGGTTCATATACTTTTTGGCGATGGACACCACCAAGCGCAAATTGGACTGCACCATCTTGTCTTTAGCCCGACGGCCCATATGAAGGCGGCGACGGAAAGCAGGCAAAGGCATATCTACAGCTTCGGCCCACTCACCATCTTGGGGTTCGCGCTCTAAAGTTTCAGTCAACTTTTCCCGAATCCTCTCCAACTCCAAGAGATCAGCAATCTTACGAGCCAGCTCAATCTCCTCCTCTGCTCTCAGGAGACGGATACGGCCAATTTCCTGAAGATAGAGGCGAATAGAGTCTTCGGTATAGTGCTTCTTTTTAGTTTGAGTACGACGGCGAGTTGACTTCCCCTTCGCAGTTTTACTTTGTTCCTCATCCTCAACCGGAGTCTCAAAGTTCTCATCCCCACCGTTATCAAGTAAGAGGTCTAGTTCACTCTCAGGATGCTCAATGGTTCCGAGTAATCCGTTTGCCTGGGTCATGCCGCTTTCCTCATGCTCCTTATGTAGGTCAAAATCAAACGCAGTCAGCTTAGAACCAAAGCACACTAGCTAGGGTAGCAATGTCAAGCGCCTAATTGGCTTAACTTGAATGCAAGGTACCTAAGCCTGAACCACTAGATGAGACACATCAGTTTAGCAAAGTGTCCTAGGGTCCAGCTCCAAGAAATACGGCGCTGATACAGATGCACCACAACCTTGTCAGATTCCGCTAGGCGCTATCTAAAGACTTTCCGATTGTAGCTTTTCTGACAGAAAATGCACCACATCCAAAGCTGAAATTCATTCCCCTATTTAATCAGTTTTTTTCCACTTTTTTGGAATTTCCTTTACGCACTAGGCTGGGCTCAAGGCTTACAGGCTTTATATCGCCTATTATTCTAAGATAACGATTTCGTCTCAATCTGGGAGTTGAGTTTGTAAAATTCTAAAGATTTTGAGTGAGTTAAATAATTTTTTTGGTTAAAAAACTTTAATTGAATAATATTTGGTTTATCGCCTCCCCTTTAACCAACCAGACTCTCTCTCTGAGTTCAATTGAAAATATGCTGCCGCCAAAGGTCGTCAATGGTTACAAACTGGTAGCCCTGAGCCAGTAATTGGGGCGCCAACAAAGCAACGATCTCAGCAATGTCCTCGCCACCATACACACCATCGTGAAGTACGATTAATGAACCTTTGCTGACTTGTCGCATCACTCGTTTCACTACTACAGAGACACCCGGTCTGACCCAATCTTCTGGGGCAATTGTCCACATTACAGGGCGATAGTGCTCTTGCCGCAGTTGGTTAAGAATTTGGGGCGTGAACAATCCATTGGGAGGCCGAACGTCTCGTATCCGTTGTTTGACTTCGGACAGCGGAAGTTGACAGGCTCGGGCGATCGCAACCTGAGTTTTCTCTAGACTTTGGTTCAATTCCGCCGCAGAGAGGCGTGGAAAAGAGCGATGGGTGTAGCCATGAAGACCGATCCAATGACCTTGCTGATAAATCGCTCGAGCGATTTCGGGGGCCTGTTCCACACATACCCCCAACCAAAAAAAGCTGGCTGGAATTTGATACCGTTCGAGTTCAGTGAGAAGTTGAGGCGTGTACTTCGGGTGAGGTCCATCATCGAAGGAGAGAGCCACCGTAAGCGCATCGGTTCCGCCTTTCCAAAGGCAATGGGGAAATAACGGTTCAAGGATTCGAGATGCTAGGGAATAGAGCGAGGCAATTTCCATCTAGACATCAACTGGTCCAACAACAAGCCTGCTTTATGATCGCAGACTGGATTAGAGTACTGAGGACATCTCTGCTTAGGGGCTTAACTAAAAAACCATCTAACCCAGGATGATCCTCCTGATGAGACCAACTGGGATTGCCAGAATCAGTTAATGCAACGATGGTGACTCCATGGGTATTAACGGTCTGCCGCAATCGGTAGACCAAAGCATTAGACCAACTTTGATTATTCCCCGACAGAATAACTAGGTAGGGGGCTGTTTGGCTTGCTTGGGCGACTGCCTGATCGGGTGACTCAGCAATAAATACAGAGCAGCTCAGCCGCGACAAAACCGACTCTACGACCTGAAGGTCTTCAGATTGCTGGTCGACAACTAAGATATAGCCCTGCGGTGCTTTCATAAGAGCTGGATGGATTTGCTATTTATAGTAACTGGCTGCAACCGCATGATTTTGCTCGAATTGAGCGCCAGAAACCTTTCAGATAAACCCGTTCAAGCTAACGAGTTTAAATTTAGTCTCTTACATTTTTTTTAGGCTTTATACACTCAATAAAATGCAATATTTCTTAGGTCGCGACTAAAGGAATCAACATCAGAAACTTAAAGTCATAAACTTTAATTTATTTCCAAGTCAGGACTCGCATCAATCCGATACTAGATAGGCTCGATAAGTAACTTGTAGAAGACGTTGCAGGCAATATATCTGGGTCTGTTTGGGACCTCCCAAGCGGGTTAACTGACACAGTATTGAGATTTGTCTAGGCTCCCGCCATGGCTGCTTAAATCTTTGCAAGTCTTGACTTGCAGAAGTTTCGGCTGCTTCAGGATAATTGAATGCTGGCCTCAAAGACTGATTGATCGCCGCTATAGAAAACGGTTTACCATCAGCATCAAATGGTGGTCTAGATCTTTTTAGACTGATAGGGCTATTTCTTAATACTAATTTCAAATAAGCCTGCAAAATATTGATTGTCCGCCAGCGACATGGCTAGGCGCTCAGGAGAGAAAATTCAATGCAAACTTGACAAAAAAACGCTTCCTACGGCGCTAGTCTTGCCTTTTTCAATCGATTCTCCTCATACCAATTGGCGATCGCGGGAACCCAACCCTTAAAGTGGGGCCAAATATGTTCACAAAGTTTCTGAGCTTCAAGTTGGGCGTCTGTTTTCCATCTCAGGTCTAGCAAATGCATCAGCGATCGCACATTGGCGGAAAGCACCCAATGTTGACGCACATCGAAAGGAATTAAGCCCCGCGCATGCTCTTCGGAAAACCCCTGTTGAATGCGCTCCTGATAGCGGCGACAGGCGGTTAAGCACCACTCCAGGTCCTCCTGCCGCTGCGCTTTGGTGTATTCATAGCGTTTCCCCTGGCGATCGCTATATAGTCCCAACGGACGCAGATAAAACACTTCTTCCACCGCCTGTCTGCCTGCAGCCACATCAATGATGCGGCTGCCAGTATAACGAAAGGACTGGACATCGAAGCTGACCCCTACACGATGGGTTCTGATTTGCTGCATGGTGGAATGGGGAAACCAACCGCAGTTGAGTACAATTTGGGGATGCTCCAGCGGCCCATAGTGGCCCCTTCCCCCTTTCAGCAGATGTTTGATCACAATGTCGCCACACTCGGTTTCATCGGGCCAGCGATCGCGTTCATGCCAAACAAATCCTTCGGCATAGTCCTGATGCATCGCAGCATAGATAGTCTGCTGAGGATTAGGCGTCTGGGCGACAACTTCGACCTTGAAGCGATCCATAGTGGCTATATTTCAATTAACTCCAAGCTCTATAGCGTAAACCATAACTCAACTCTCATCTGACGTTTTACAGTATTTGCGGGTAGAAACCGGGTGTGGGGTGTAGGGATATTTCCTGCCCCGCTCCATCCTGTATCACTTGACTTTAGTTAAATCGTGTGATGGGTTGAGTCTAAGGCAATCCTAAGACAAAATGCTGTCAGCGGCTACCGAAATAAAGCATGGAATCCCCCTGGTTCTACCCTTTCCCCCCCTTATTTCCCGGCACACTGATCAAGCGTTACAAGCGGTTTTTAGCCGATATTGAACTGGATGCTGGGGAAGTAATTACAGCCCACTGCGCCAATACTGGCCCAATGACCGGAGTCTGTTCTGTGGGGAGTCGGGTGCAGGTGTCTCACAATCCCAACCCCAGGCGGAAGCTGGCGTATACCTGGGAGATTGCCGAGGTCAATGGCGCCAACAAATCTACATGGGTAGGCGTGAATACAGCGCTGCCAAATCGAGTGGTGAAAGCGGCGCTGCAGGCCCGAATTTTTTCAGAATTAGGACATTTCAGCAATATTCGGACTGAAGCGCCCTATGGTAGTGATAAAAAGAGCCGCATCGATTTTTTACTGACCAGTGAATCAGACGAACTGGCCATTTACGTAGAAGTTAAAAATACCACCTGGGCTAAAGGTAGCCTCGCTCTCTTTCCAGATACGGTAACGACGCGAGGCCAGAAACATCTATATGAACTAATGAATTTACGCCCGAACGCTAGAGCAGTGATGCTGTATTTCATCAACCGGGGAGACTGCTCTGAATTTTCTCCAGGCGATGAGGCCGATCCGGAGTACGGTAAACTGTTGCGGGAGGCGATCGCCCGAGGGGTTGAAATCTTACCCTGCCGCTTTGAAATAACCCCTAGGCAAATTTCTTACCTAGGCTTAGCTAAGTTAACGTATTAGCAAAGTCATCTTGCAGACGGTAGCCCTTGCTTAGCAAATTAAGTGTCCAACCTCTAATCTTTAGAGCCAATGCTTTGCCTCTACTGAGAATCTATAAAGCTTGTCGAGTAAAGTCAACTGGCTTTTTCCGAGAAAGAGTTGGGTATAGTAAAAAAGATGTTATTAGCCGTTCAAAAAAACTATGGCAGTCAGTCCTGTTCAGGGAACTGCCCCTTCTACTTCTAAAAGAATTGCAGCACAGGATACTCAAGCACTCAGGCAAGTCTTTGCAGCAATTGAGGCAAATAGCTGTCCAAGCGCTTATAACTTCCATATGCATACTACCTATTCTGATGGCAGGCTGAAGCCAGATGAGTTAATTAGGCAAGCTATTTCTTTAGAACTCAGGGGATTAGCCATCACCGATCACCACACTATCCAAGGATATTATCGAGCTAGAGCATGGTTGGAAGATTGGCGATGGCGAAACCCAACTTCGGTTTATAAGGGGGCATTATCATCAGATTATCCGCAAAATTCTTCGCCCCATCTCTGGATTGGGGTTGAAATTAACGCCCTATTGTTAGATACAGAAGTCCATATCCTTGGATACGCCTTCAGTCCTAGCCACCCAGATATCCAACTCTATCTCCAGGGGGTTGCGCCTCAAAAGTATGATCGACAGGCAGAAAAGGTAATTGGGGCCATTCAAACGGCCGGGGGTATTGCTGTATTGGCCCATCCCGCCCGTTATCGGCGGCCTGCTCTAGACCTTATTCCTGAAGCAGTACGGCTAGGAATAGATGGCGTAGAAACTTACTACGCTTATGACAACCCATCTATCTGGCGACCTAGTCCACATCAGACTATGGCCATCAAACAATTGGCGGATAGCTATCAGCTCTTAAGTACTTGTGGAACCGATACCCATGGCTTAAGCCTGAATAAACGGTTATGACGATTACCCGATTGATTAACCATGGGATTGAATCAGACGGGTGCGATCGAGACAACTCTCAGCATCATAGTTGATGGGGATTTCATATCTTAAGGCTTGATAGGAATCAATCTGAGATAAGTCTTGATTTTCTAAAAACCGCCACAATGACTGGGCTGCCCAATTGTTCAAAGCGCCATAACCTGTGCTTTTGAGTAACCGAGGATGATCAACAATCCGCCCTTCAGGA
>JAKSDM010001047.1 GCA_022360135.1 Pseudanabaenales cyanobacterium
ACTATTTTGCTGATCTCGGAACATCGCTTCGGCCATCTCGCGAATGGCGGCGCGATCGCGGGCGGCTTCTTCAGCAAACTGGGTAAGCTTATGCATCATATCGTCATAGGTTGTCTTCATTGATGTGCGCCAATCAGCATTCTCTCTGGCTATCTGCAGTCGCCATTCTCTGGCTTCAATCTCTTGAAACCGCTGGAGTCGGTTTATATTCTGTTGCAATTGGCTAATCCCTTGGGCATTGCTGGCTAAGAGGGCCTTTAGCTCTTCGTCTGTCACTGGATATAATCTCCTTAATAATACTCAATTGAGGTGTCCCCAGCCAGGCATCCCGGCAAAGATTTTTTGGGGGCTAGGCGGCGGAGCCGTTAGATGGCGTCTCGGCAACTCTATAGTGGCGAATTCCTTTTGTAGCTGATATGCAATTGTGATTTGGGTCGCCACCCTCTAGCTTTTCTATATATCCAGATCAATGTGGAACAATTGCTTGAGAGAAGCCATAAGATACCAGTTCTCGGGTAAGAGCTGGGTGTCTTAGATTGTGATTCAGCAGCATACGTTTGATTCTAAGCAGGCGCTGCAGATCTGACTGTTGAGGTTAGTGATCTTTTGTGATCTAAAAGATGATTCAGAGTTGAGATCGCAGACGCTTGCACCCAAACGCCTGCGATCGCACCCACTCGGCCTGTTCAACGGTTTTCCGAAAAGAGACAGCTTGATAATTTATGTTCGAGTCGCCGTCACGGTCATCAAGCCCCAAATTACATCAAAGCGGACTCTCTGGGCGCGGCAGATATTAAATCCTACAGTCTTCAAAAGACTGTGACATTCGGCCTCGGTGTAGCACTGTCGGTAGGCTGGGTCCAACCGTTTCAGCCACCAATCACAGATTTGACACAGCCAAAAGTCCCGACACCAATCCAAAATCACCACCTTTCCTCCTGATTTTAAGACCCGCCGTATTTCAGTTAAGGCTGTGTCTGGATCAGGGAAATAGTGAAACGCATTGGCGGTGATGATGACATCAAAGCAATGATCTGAAAATGGTAAATCAGAGGCCCTTGCTAGCTCAAAGGAAAGATTAGGATAGCCTTCAAGCTTCCGCCGCGCTTGCATCAACATCCGCTCAGAAAGATCAACCCCAGTGATGACCTGAGTCGAATTGTCCTGTAGTAGTAAGCGTTCAAACTCGCCTGTACCGCAGGCGATATCTAGCACTACTGCCGATGGCGAAATTGCCGCCCAATTTTTCAAGAATGTCAAGGTGTTACTAATATATCGCCTCCAACGCTGATCATAAATCAGCGCCAATTGGTTGTACTGGTCTCTAATCTTTGACTCAGTTGGGTTCACACCGTTTTCCAAATATCATCTATCTTTCTTTAATGCCGATTGAGGCTGATTGATCGCTCCCTGAAGAACATTCCCTCGTATGGCTCAGACAAGATTGACTGTAGCTTCCATCGCTATCTCAAGTCCCTCACTGCACAAACCCTTGCCGCAGGTAGCTACTCAAGCTATCAACCATCGTCACCATGACTAACACGACAATCAACAACGCCGACACCTGTTGATATTTCAGGATCCGTAAGGCGCTGATGATTTCCAGCCCAATTCCCCCGGCCCCTACAGCGCCCAATACCATGGAGGCGCGAAAGTTGTATTCCCAGCGATAAAAGGTGACATCAGCCATTTGGGGGAAGACCTGGGGCAGGATGCTATGGACAATCACTTGCGGTTCTGTAGCCCCAACTGATCGAGCCGCTTCCACTGGGGCTTGAGCGCAGAGTTCAATGGACTCAGCAAAAAATTTGCCCAACATGCCAACGGAATGGAGTCCCAAGGCCAATGCCCCTGGCAATTTGCCAAAACCGACCGCCGCCACCAAAATCATCCCTAAAATCAGTTCAGGAATGGCTCGCGCCACATTTAGAAGGGTTCGAGCACCATGAAATAAAACAGGATGAGGAGTTGTATTTCTGGCAGCCAAGAGGCACAAGGGGAGGGACAACCCAACGGCGATCGCGGTTCCGGCCACACTCATCGCTAGGGTATCGACAATGGGGACAATCCATTGGGGAAAGCGACTGAAATCTGGCGGAAACATCTCTCGGGTGAGACTGACAATCGCGGGTATTCCCGCCGCCATTCGCTCTAGATTCAATAGCTCTACGACCACAAAGCTAATGAAAATAGCGCCTATCAATAGACCTGTGCGGACAAATTGGCGAAACCATTTCCGCTGGTGTTGGCGAAGAATACTGTCCAATGGGTCATGGGTTGCGGTCATTGTGGAATTCCCATGATTGATGATGGATGACAGTCTACTGGACAAACTCACTCAAATCCAGTCCCAAGATTTGTCCGGCTTTACGAATCCCGTCATAATCCTCGTCGGTCATTGCCGCAAACCCATCGGCTTTGAAGGGCGTAAGCACTGATTCATCGTCAATATTCAAGAAGGTTGAGCCAATTTGCGCCTTCAGCGCTGGGTCTAAATCAGAGCGCATAGTCCAAGGATACTGAGGAATGGGGTCCGACTCGGCAATAACAGTA
>JAKSDM010000650.1 GCA_022360135.1 Pseudanabaenales cyanobacterium
CCATCAGGCTCGATATTGCTGTTGCGTTGTGCTTGCCTAACCGCTCTTTCCGTTTCAGGGCCAAATACTCCATCGACTGAGCCGTTGTAAACCCCTAGCGCCTTAAGCCGTTCCTGCAATTGAGCGATAGCGTCGCCATACATACCCCGCCTAAGGGTTGGCAACGCCACTGGCGATATCTGTTCCGCTTCATTAGCAGCGATTGTATTGGTGGATTGGGAAGCAACGGATGGGTTTGAGGCGGAACTCTCAGCAGTCGGCTCTGGAGTCGGTGACTCTAGGTTGGGGAGAGCCCCAGGATCGGAACTAGAAATCGGGGTGTTAATCGTTTCTGTTGCGTCCAGCGGTGTTTCTGTCGGGGCCAGCGGCGGACTTGCCTGAGCGGGTGTTATCGGTAGTAGAAGACTCCAGGTAGCAGGACCCACAACGCCATCGGCGACGAGTCCGACTGATTGCTGAAACTGGGCTACAGCGGCCTGTGTCATTGCTTGATAAACGCCATCCACAGGTCCTGTATAGTATCCCAGCAGGATTAACATCGCTTGCAGCTCAGAGACGGGCTCCCCCTGGCTCTCTAATCTGAGTGTGGGTCGAGAGCGACGTTGGACAGACCGATTGGGCAGGGTGGGATTAGAGGGTATTGCGGGAGTCTCGATTGCTTGGGCGATCGCAGCAGCCAGGCCAAGTCCTACTGTCATTACCCCTATCCACGATCGCCAGATCCAGGGGATCCGGAGATTGGCTGGCTTAGCTCTTAACCCTTTTCTTCCTTGGTATTGGACTCGATTCATCTCGGTTCTTATGGGGCCACTTAACTGCTAAACAGATAAACAGAGTAACTTAGGCAAAGTCAGGGCAGGGAAAATCTATGCAAATCTCATTGTTGAGTCGCTTCCAAGGGACCCTAGTGGGCGCCGCTGTCGGAGATATTTTAGGGGCCTACCGCCAACAAGAGGGGGGAAAGCAGCATACGCTATCCTGGCTTGATAGCCATCACTGGCAATTGGGCCCGCTATCTCCCTCCTCCTCGCCAGCCTGGGGAAGCCAGTGGGTGGACTCGCTAAACGATTGGATAGGAACAGACGGTCGAAATTGGAGCCATCTTGGTCAATCCTGTCGAGAAATCAAGCTGAGGAATCCAGCCGCCAGTGCGATCGCCCTACTCCCCTTGATCGTGATCAGCCATGACCATCCGACTCGGCAACGGCAAGCGCTAGCATCAACCATTAATCAAGCAGGCTGGGATTCCGCCGCCCTTGTAGCCGCCTTAATCGTAGCGGCGGTCATTAACCTGGCTTTGCAAAACCGGCTGGCCCCAGCTAGAGTGATTTCCCACTTAAGCTCGCAGATCAAGGAACTGGGACACCCAGCAAACAATCAACAATTAAAAAATAATCCCTTGTCTGATCCTGAAGTCTTGTCAGATGCGCTGACTCTGCTTCAGGTAATTCAGACGCTAGTTCGGCAGCCAGCTGAGTTGGCGGCCACTGCTGAGCTACTGCAGGAGATATCTACCCCATTTCGGGCTTTAGGGCTGGCGCTCTATTGCTTTCTGAGTACGCCAGAAGAGTATGGTTTGACCGTCATCCGAGCCTTACGTTGGGGTGATCAGCCCCAACTAGCGGCTACCCTGGCAGGCATTTTGGCAGGCGTCTATAACGGATTGGGCGGTATTCCAATTGCTTGGCGCTTAGGGATTCAACGCCCCCTAGCAGGGTCAGCAGCCATTTCCATCCTGTGGCGAATACCATCAGAGTGCATTCTTAGCCAGCTATCTGAAGTCCTGTTAGCAAACTGGGCAGGAGCAGACTTGGGAGTTGCCCAAGCGATCAATTTCGAGCGCCCCATTCATACCTTTGAGAACAGCCCCTTTGAGAACAGCCCCTTTGAGAACAGTCCCTTTGAGAACAGTGCCTTTGAGAACAGTGCCTTTGAGAACAGCGTCTTTGAGAGCAGCACCTTTGAGAGCAGCAGTTTATAATAGCGGGAGACTAGCAGAAAAATGGTTTTTCAGCTAATTCAGTCTTTAAACCGCCACTGTTAGAAGGGTAGCTACTGTGACTATTTATCGGTGTAGCTATTGGTGGAGTGTATGAGAATGCTCCGATTTTTGACGACGAAAGTTGACCGGTGGCGGCAGGTACATTTTCCAGCAATGTCTAAACAACCGCACTCCAAAACGCTGGGAACTTCTGATCATCGGTCTAAGACGAATAATCGAGCTTTTGAATTTTTCAAGCCTTTGCGGCAGCCGCTGAAACCACCTCAGATCAGCCAAAGTACTGCTTCTGCCTCCTCCCTCATCAGGCGTTCGTCTGGCTGCAAAGACCAGCCTAACCATTCCCAAGCCGCTTTTGCTCTGGCGATTTTGATGCTGACCGCTGCGATCGGGCAACGATTTTATAATCAACCCGAACTTCAAGTGGATACGGAGGCGCCGCAAACCATATTAGCGCCTGCCTCTGCAATAGATGTCATTGATTTTCAAACCACAGATGAAAGACGTATAGCCGCCCGCAATGGCGCCCTTAGGGTCCTGATGTTTGACTCTGAGGCAAATAGAAAAATCACCCAAACTCTGGAAAATTTTATCAAGCAGGGCAATGATTTACGCCGGGAGGCAGGCGTTATTCCTTTTATCGAGACCTCACTTCTCTCCACAAACACCCAGAGATATATTCGGCAGGCTGATGAGAATTCGTGGCAAAAAATTTGGTTGCTGGCTCGAACGCCGATTCGTGAAAATATCCTGAGCCAGTCAGGTCTGCAATCGCGCACCCACGATCTGCCCTCAATTCAGCAACGGGCGCTGGATGAACTCTTGTCCTATCGACAGCGAGTCTCGGCGCAGGAGTTTGCCGCCCTATCAGTTGTGATTGAGGAAACTAGAGCGAAATATCGACGGGCGATCTCAGATATCAATGACTGGTTCGAAAGAGACCCAGGCTCGCCCTATAGCGCCGCCCTATTTGACCTGTCGGAGGCGGAGTGGAAAAAGACCCAATCAGGGTTGAGAAAGGTAACTAAGCGCATGATTGCTCAAGGTATCCCACAGGGCTTTCCAGCTGATCTTAAAGAACAGGCGATCAGAGTTCAGCTGACAGGGGTTGTACCCGCCAATGCCGAATCCCTCTCAATCCGAGTTTTGATGTTGGCCCTGCAAGCAAATCTGATTGAAGACAAAGAACGAACCCGTCTGCAGGCTGAGCAGGCGGCTGAAGCGGTAGAACAGGTAACGGTTTCAGTCAGCCAGGGAGAGATTATCGTCCGGGCGGGAGAAAAGATTACTCAGGCCAACTTTGTCTTACTGGATCACTTCAACCTCAGTGGCCGCCGGTTTAATTGGTTGGGCCTAGGGGGATTTGGCGTTCTAATGGGGGGCGCTGTTTCGGTTTTCCTCTTGGTGGAACACTTTTATCATCCTGGGCTGCGGCGACGGGATCATATCTTAATCACCCTCTTAGCCTTGACTCCAGCCGGATTAATCGCCTTGAACTTTCCGGCTCTGAGCTTACCCGCTGTGGGTTTGCTAGTGGGAAGTTTTTATGGAGCGGCGCTGGGCGCCGCCGTTGTCGGGCTGTTAGCGATTGTGCTGCCGATTGGAGCGAGTGTTAGCCCTATCCCTCTGGCGGCTAGCGCTGCAGGTGCTTTGGTCGGCAGCTTGATTGCTTCCAGGTTGCGATCGCGGGAGGAGCTGGCGTTATTAGGCGGATTTGTCGGTTTAACCCAGGGCGCCGTCCATCTGATTTTGACCCTGATGCTGAGCCCAGTCTCTACGGCAGTCTGGATCGGCGTGCTTTCAACCTCAGCCCTTGAGGGACTTTATGGGGTGGCCTGGAGTGTCGTGGCGTTGGGATTGAGTCCCTATTTAGAACATCTGTTTGATCTAGTAACGCCGATCCGCTTAGCTGAGCTTTCTAATCCTAACCGTCCGTTGCTCAAACGGCTGGCGTCTGAAGCGCCTGGAACGTTTCAGCATACGCTTTTTGTCGCCAGTTTGGCGGAAGCCGCGGCTCGGGCGCTGGGATGTAATGTAGAGTTGGTTCGGGCAGGCACCTTATACCACGACATCGGCAAAATGCATGATCCCCTCGGCTTTATTGAAAATCAAATGGGGGGACCCAACAAACACGACCAGATCGCCCACCCCTGGAAAAGTGCGGAAATTATCAAAAAGCATGTTGATGAGGGCTTAGTCATGGCTCGCAAACATCGCCTTCCTAAGGCATTACAAGCCTTTATCCCAGAGCATCAGGGGACGATGTTGATCGGCTATTTCTACCATCAAGCTCAGCAACAGACCAAAGACGATCCCAGCCTGACGGTTCAAGAATCAGATTTCCGCTACGATGGCCCGATTCCCCAGACCCCCGAAACGGGAATTGTGATGCTGGCGGATTCCTGTGAAGCCGCCCTGCGCTCCCTCAGAGACGCTACCCCTGAGGAAGCCTTCGCGATGGTGAACAAAATTCTCAGAGCCCGGTGGAAGGATCGCCAGCTGGCCGATTCTTGTCTGACCCGGGAGAATATGAGCACCATAGCTCAGATCTTTGTTCAGGTATGGCAACAGTACAATCACAAGCGCATTGTCTATCCGAAGGTTTTGCCGGTCAAACCAATTAGGTAGAGATTGGGGATTGGGGCAGATTCCAGTCGTCGTTCTTCTTGAAGTTTGTTAAAGTTTTCTTGAGCAATGCTGTAAACAATCTGGAGACTGTCCATGTTGCGTCTAGAACACATCTGTAAAGTTTACTCAACGGGGGAAGTGCTCAAAGACGTCAATTGGGAAGTGAAACCCAGCGATCGCATCGGTCTTGTCGGGGTTAACGGCGCTGGCAAATCGACTCAGCTGAGAATTATCGCCGGGGAAATTGAACCTACCTCAGGGGAAATTATCCGCCCAGCCGCTTTGAACATTGCTTACCTGACTCAAGAGTTTGAGGTGGAGCCTAGCCGAACTGTGCGGGAGGAATTCTGGACAGTCTTCCAAACCGCTAATCAGATCCAGCAGGCATTAACTCAAATTCCCCACCAGATGGAGACGGCTAGGCCGGATGAACTGGAGCGTTTGATCGATGAACTGGATCGGCGACAGCGGCATTTTGAGGCCCTGGACGGATACGGTCTAGCGGCTCGGATTGAAAAAATATTACCAGAAATGGGGTTTGAACCCGAGGATGGCGATCGCCTCGTCAGCGCCTTTAGCGGGGGTTGGCAAATGCGGATGAGTTTGGGCAAGATCCTGCTGCAATCGCCTGATTTACTGCTCCTGGACGAGCCGACTAACCATTTGGATTTAGAAACCATTGAGTGGTTAGAAACCTATCTGAAAGGGTTAACCACTCCAATGGTGATTGTTTCCCACGATCGGGAGTTCTTGGATCGCCTCTGTACTCAGATAGTTGAGACGGAGCGCGGGGTTTCCACCACCTACCTGGGCAACTATAGCGCCTACCTAAACCAGAAAGCAGAGAATAAAGCCGCCCAATTAAGCACTTATGAGCGCCAACAGAAAGAAGTCGAAAAACAACAGGCGTTTGTTGAGCGCTTCCGGGCCAGTGCAACTCGCAGCACTCAAGCGAAAAGCCGAGAGAAGCAACTAGAAAAAATGGAGCTTGTGGATGCGCCCGTGTCGGATCTCAAGACACTTCACTTTCGCTTCCCGCCAGCCCCGCGAAGTGGTCGCGAGGTCGTCATCCTCAAAGACTTGACTCACATCTATGGCGACAAGATTCTGTTTCTGGGAGCCAATCTGTTAATAGAGCGGGGCGATCGCATTGCTTTCCTGGGACCCAACGGTTCTGGAAAATCCACCCTACTTCACCTGATTATGGGCATGGAAGAACCGACCGAGGGAACCGTTGAGCAGGGGAGCCATAATGTTATCCCTGGCTACTTCGAGCAGAATCAGGCTGAGGCTCTGGATTTAGACAAAACAGTGATTGACACCATTCACGACGAGGTGCCCGACTGGAAAAACGAGCAGGTCCGAACTCTGCTAGGCCGTTTCTTGTTCAGCGGAGAAGTCGTTTTCAAACAAGTTGCGGCCTTGAGTGGGGGCGAAAAAGCCCGGTTGGCGCTAGCCAAAATGCTACTACGCCCCGCCAATTTACTAATTCTGGATGAGCCCACCAATCATCTCGATATTCCTGCTAAGGAAATGATGGAGGAGGCATTGCAGCATTATCAGGGCACAGCGCTGATTGTCTCCCACGACCGCTACTTCATTTCCCAAGTCGCCAACAAAATTGTAGAGCTGCGAGACGGTGAATTGCGGCTCTACCGAGGGGATTATCACTACTACTTGGAAAAGATCGCAGCCGAAAAAGAGAAGGCCAGATTAACCTCGATTGAAGCTGAAAAAGCCGCTAAAGCAGCAAAAAAACGTCAGAAGCAGCGAGAAAAGCAAAAAGCTCGATCGGCCTCTCGGAAAATAGCCAAGACCTGACGAAAGATGCGCGATGGGGGCGCCAACTTACTCAGTGGGAAATTATCCTTGAGAGAGAACTCAAAACCAGAATCCAGAATCCGTCTATCGCTGACTCCTGCATTCAGGCTCCTGAGCACTTGTCCAGCCAGAAAGTTCCAACTTATAGCGGTGCTCAATTGCATTGACTACACCCCACACCCCGCCTTCACGAGATGTGTTCAACCCAAGTGAGAATTGCTATAAATAGACATCCTAAAACTTGAGCGATCTTTAATAAAACGCCCGCTTCATCAAGTTTCAATAGATTGGTTGAGCGACGTTTAGCAAACCTGTCTATAGTGTAAGCAAAGTCGCTTTTGATCGATTGGCCATCCCAACGGACTATGTTTGAAAGGAGGTTGACACCCAAGGTAATTGCAAAGGAGCGGGTAGAGAGCTTTTGACAATTACAATTCTTAAATATTTATTTGGATGG
>JAKSDM010000340.1 GCA_022360135.1 Pseudanabaenales cyanobacterium
CCATTGGTGACAAGTTAAGGTTGCGGAACTTTTGTCAAGCAGGAGTAAAAAACATGTAAAACTCATAGCAGACAAGGAATTGGGGGATTGTAAGCTAGTGAGTCGTAGCAACCGTGACCATGCCAAAAAGCAGCATCGCCCGATGGTAGAGGATGCTGTCATCGCTCAGCAACTAGAAGACTTACTCACCCCAGCGCTTGCCGCTCAACAAGGTTACTATCGCCAACTAGGATTGAGAGATCGGATTCTCACCTTACCCTTGATGATGGCGGGGGTGCTGACTTTGCTGTGGCGGGATGTGACTAGCGTCACAGAATTGAGCCGGATCTTAGCTAGAGAAGGATTCCTCTGGTGTTCACCCACCGAAGTCAGTCAACAAGCCCTCTCCCAGAGGTTTTTGACCTTACCAGCTGAATTATTCGAGAAAGTATTAAGCATCTACTGCCTCATTTAACCCAGGTATGGTGCTCTAGAGAGAGTCGTCCGCTACCCGAGAGTATTCGATTTGCCCATCGTTCTTTCGAAAACATCTGGATTGTAGATGGTTCTACTCTAGAGACCCTCTTTCGAAAGCTCAAAAGTCTCGAAGAAGTCCCAAAAGGGACATTAGCCGGGAAAATGGCGACAGTGATTGACATAGTCACACGACTTCCCGTAGAGATTTGGTTTTGCGATAATCCTCGAAGTTCTGATACTTGCTTTGAAGCAGATGTACTGAACTTAGTTAGCGCCAAGACCTGACTTCTGCTGGACCGAGGATTTTACCACTTTCGCTTTTGGAGTCAGTTAATCGAGCAAGGGGTTGACTTCATCACTCGTCTTAAAAAAGGAGCCTCCTACCAAGTCGAGCAGGTTTTTAGCAATAGTTACGGCATTCGAGACCGGATTATCTGTTTAGGATATGGCCCAGATAAAACTCCGTATGTGAGGTTACGTCTGATTGAAATCCGTGCGGGTAAAACTTGGTATTCCTATTTAACTTCAGTGCTTGATCCGAAAATTTTGACTCCCTATGTCGTAGTCGATTTATATCGCAAAAGATAAAGAAGTTCATTAGTGTTTGCTATGTGCTCGTATGCCTGCGCGAGAGATGTGACGTCTGGATCTAGATTATTCGCAGGTTTGCCATCACACCAGAGAGCAAAGTTGCGTGGTTGATTGCAGGTGAAAGTAATCTGTGTACCGAAGGGAAACATATCAGCCGCAATGCGCTTTTGAAGGAACGACTCGTCATTACAAAAATGAGTCTGAGCTGACTTCAAGAGATGCTCAAGAGTTACTAAGCGGCTTTGGAAGAGGGTTCGGATTAAATCTATTATTCCCTTAAGACTTAATTCTATGAACCCTAGCTGTATTTGGAATAGATTGCAGCCTAACGTTTGATGTCAGCGGCATTTGATGTGGGGCTGAGGCTTGGCGCAGCCAAACGAAGACCCGGGTCAAACGTCCGATTGCACAGATTTGTTAGGCGGCATGTAGTTCTGCATCGCAAATCGAATTCTTATGGCTCTTGAGCGGCAGCTATCGGCCACCAAGAGACGCTCGTCGAGCGCCTCTCAGTACCACTCTGAGCTGTGGCTTTGCTGATATGCAGGCCGATCTTTTATGCGTCTCACATACGCTGCCACCTTTTCGGTCGGCGACTCTAACCACCCAAACTGAACGGCGAAGTCCAGAGTTCCGCCGAAAACTACGTCTGCCGCGCTAAACCGCACGCCCAGCGCCCAATCTGCCGAAGGAGTCAACGAATCCACGGCAGCCATGCATCGTTCAAAATCCCCCCAACCGACCGACTGCGCTGGATAATTCGTGAGGCCGAGGAGCTTCGCCGTAAACATGGGCTCCAGGGTCGTTCCGGGGAAGAAAAGGTATCGATAGTAGCGGCCTCGCTCAGGTGATTCTGGCGGCGGTGCAAGCCCCTGTTCTGGATACTTATCTGCGAGATACGCGCAAATAGCTGCTACCTCAGTAACAATAACGTCGCCGTCAACAAGTGTTGGTATCTTGCCCATTGGGTTGATTTCTCGATACTCCATCGACGCGGTTTCGCCGGACTGAACATTGACTATGATTTGCTCATGCTCAGCACCAAGTTCCGTGAGCATCCAATGTGTGGTGACTGCCCGGCTGGCAGGATTGTAGTAGTGCTTCATGCGATTCTCGTTGGTTTGACTCCCAGATAGGGTAGCGAATCTCTACTGACACCAGTATGGCAGGAGTTCAAATCCGCTATCGAGGATGCGGATTTGAATGGCTCTTGTGGGTCGAAAGCAGCCCCTCAAAACCTCGTAAATCTCTCGATGCCGCCTAACTATAATATTCAACGTCAGATCTGGCGGATAAGATCCATACTTCCGGATCTTATCCGTCACTTTTGTGTGATAACACCCCTATTCACAGAACTTATACTCATTATTTTTTGCCGTATAACTTCGGGAAAGTAGGGTGTTATCCGTCACTTTTGACAGTTAAGTATGAAAAGTGGAGCGCTTATCCGTCACTTTTGACAGTTAAGTACCTCCATGAGGGAGTTATATGACATGTACCATGGCGCCACCCAAACCGCCGCGCCTACTCGATCAAGTTAGGGAAGTCAATGGCGCGGGCAGGCGGCTAACCACCCACTCAGTCATCTAACAACTAAGTCATCTAACTCCGCATAGTCTGGCAGGGTTGTGTCGATCGCTCGGCCATTGCGCAGAACGATGCGATCGCACTGAGGCCGCGACATCAATTCGTTAAAAGTGCGGGCCTTAAACAAGACTAAATCAGCCGGAAGTCCGACGCCAATTCGTCCCGCCTCTGGCAAGCCCATCATTTCTGCTGGGGTGCGGGTCAATGTCTGGGGCCAATCTCCATAGGGTCGGTCAAGGTGACCAATGCGAGCAGATTGGGTAAATACCTCAAGCCCGTCATGATCGCCGTAGGCAAAGAAAGGATCGCGGCAGTTGTCGCTGGCTAAGGCGATCGGAATCCCTCGGCGCCTCAACTCATGGAGTAGGGTTACCCCTCGAGATCGCGGCGTGCGCTCAGGATGGCGATCTTGCAGATAAAGATTGCACAGGGGTAAGCTGACAATTCCGATCTCAGCTGCCTGCACCCAATCCATAGTGTCTGCTGCAACTTCGGGTGTCTGCGCTGATAGACTGCAACAATGAGCGCACACCACCTTCCCCCCAAAATCGTGACGCAGCTTCGCCATGGCGACATGACGCAACGTCATATCCGCCGGGTTCAGACTCTCGTCGGTATGAAAGTCCAGGTCTAATCCTCGCTCTTTGGCAAAGGTAAATGCGATATCAAGCTGAGCGTCCAACTCGGGTCCCATATAAGCGACCCCGCCCAGAATTCCCCCAATTTCCACCACTAAGTCAGCCAACTGTTCGCCTGCAGGGGTTTGAAAATAATCCAGGGTTACTAGGCACACTGCTTCCAAGTCTAACTTTCCGGTCCACTCCTGCTGCAGTGTTTTGAAAACCTCAAGACTAATTTCGCCTTGCCTGCCAAATGCATCTAAATGGGTGCGAATTGCCCGGGTCCCATGGGCGTAACTGCACTTCAAGCCAAATTCCATGCGCCGGTAGACATCCTCGGCGCTCCAGTGCTGTTTTTGGTCTGCTGCGATTGCCCCCAGCGCCTGATCAAAAGAGCCATCTGGATTAGGCGCGCGCTCCCAGATATGTCCTTTATCCAAATGGGTATGGATGTCCACAAAGCAAGGCCAGACCAATCCTTGCTGGAGATCCGCCACTGGCGACTCAGACCCAGTCGCCATGCCAGCAGGTTGCACACAGATAATATGACCATTTTTAATTTCAATATCTGTTGCTACTAAGTCCTCCTGCAAGGGGGCGGCGCTGAGTCGAGCAATGGGTTCTCTGGTTGCAACTGTGGCGTCCAGAAAGGTGAGAGGAATTCGAGTATTCGTGAGCCAGTAATGATGGGTTAATAGCTGCTGCGCCTCAACATCTCTCGACTCACCCTGCTTCGATTCTGGATGCTGCCAATCTGGTAAAACCATCTCTAATCGCTAATCCCCAAATATGTCTTCATGAACATCATCGTCGCATAGAACAGAAAGTCCGCATTTTGCTTCTTGGCGAAGCCGTGGCCTTCATCCTTAGCGAGCAGATACCAGACAGGGGTCCCGTTCTGGCGGACAGTTTTGACAATTTGGGCGGCTTCGCTGACCGGAACCCGGGGATCATTTTGACCATGCACGACAAACAAAGGTTTGTTAATCTTGTCAGCATTGTTGAGGGGAGAAATGTTCAATAAGAACTTTCGCATCTCGGGGTCCCGTTCATCTCCATATTCCACCCGCCGCAGATCTCGACGATAGCTTTCGGTGTTCTCTAGGAAGGTGACGAAGTTGGAAATGCCAACAATGTCAATCGAGGCTCGAATCCGATCGCCATAGTGGGTGGCGACCGCCAGGGACATATAGCCGCCATAGCTGCCGCCTGTCACCAGAATGCGATCGCGATCCAAATCGGGTTGGGCGGCGATCCAGTCCAATAATGCGCCAATGTCCTTAACCGAATCTTCCCGCAAATAGCCGTTATCGAGCGTCAGGAAGGTTTTGCCGTAGCCTGAGGAACCGCGCACATTAGGATACAGCAAAGCCACGCCCAATTGATTCAGGTAGACGTTCTGGCGTCCCAAAAAGCCCGGTCGATACTGCCCTTCCGGTCCGCCATGAATACTGATAACGACGGGACGTTTGCCCGTAAACTGGCTCGGAGGCCGGTACAGAAAGCCAGAGATGTCTCGGTCATCAAAGCTTTCCCAATGCACTAATTCCGGCTGCATAAAGGCTGAGGTATCGAAGCCGCCAGTTTCACTCTCTGTCCACCGGGTTAGTTCACCAGTTTCTATGGCCAGGGAGTATGCATCTGCAGTGGACTGGGCTGAAATCAATGTAAAGCCTAACTCCTGATGCTTGGGGCCCCAGCGAATCCCAAAGATTAAACCGATAGGCAGCTGGGGTAAAGGGATTTCCTGGCCTAGGGTCGTGTTCAACACATGAAGAACGCTGGCGCCATCCTCGTTGACCGTAAACGCTAATAGCTGGCCATCTTCAGAGAGGGCGATCTGCTCAACATCCCAATTGATCTCTTTAGTCAAATAGGTATATTGCTGAGTGGTCAAATCAAAATAGGCTAGACGTTGGAATTCTGACCCGCGATCGGTGGTGACATATAACCCTTTGCCATCCTTGCTAAATCGAGCAGCGCCATACGCCACTTCCTCAGGACCATCCTTTGGCGTCAGCAGGGTCTTTTCCCCTGACTCCGCATCGATCAGCCAGAGATAGCTCTGATTGATCGACACATATTCCATCGCCAGAATTTGACGATCATCCACGGACCAATCAAGGGGAAACCAGCCGCCGCCCTCTACCTCGCTCAACAAGCGATTGGTCTCTGGCTGTAGCGGATCAATCAAGTAGAAATCCACATCCTTGCCATTACGTCGGGTAGAGGTGTAGGCCATCTGACTGCCTGAATTCGACCAAATCCCCCGACTGTTTTTCGAGGTTCCGTCTGTCAGCAGGGTAATTTCGCCAGTGGCTAGATCGTAGCGGTAGTTCTGCCGAAACTCGTTGCCGCCAATGTCTTTACTGAAAACAAAATAGTCGCCTTGGGTTGGCTGATACGTCGCTCCAGAAATACGCTCTGGAAAGAAAGTCAGTTGTTTACGGCTGCCTAAGGGGAATTTCACTTGATGCACTTGAGCAGTGTTCCCGAAACGAGTTGCAATTAGCATCTCTCGCTGAGTGGGATGCCAGCTGGCTAAACGGGCCGATCTAAATTCGGTGTAGCGCTCAATGGTTTGAGCTAGGGAGATGGGGATGGGAGGGATTCCCTCCAAAACCAGATTCTCATTGGGCGCTATAGTCGAACTCTGGGGTGGATCGACGACCGTGCTTTGGAAGGCAGTCATAGCAATTACGCTGGCAATGGCGGCAACGATAACGAAGCAATGCAAAGCATTAATTCTAACGTTCGACAAATAAATCGCCTTGTAGATATTGTGAGTGACCAACACCACCATCCTATGCTTTTGCTCCCAGAGGCGGAGCAAATCACTGTTGAACCGATTGCGGGTGATGTCGTCCAAAGCCCCAAAGGGCTCATCCATCAGCATAATGAATTTGCTATCCATTCAATCACCTGACGGCCCAGACAAACACCTTCCAGTCGATCAATCTCCCGAACGCCAGTGGGGCTGGTCACATTCACTTCTGTGAGATAGCCGCCAATGATGTCTATCCCTACAAAGGTTAATCCATCTTGTCGCAGGCGGTGGGCAAGTTGGTTACAGATCTGGCGATCG
>JAKSDM010000775.1 GCA_022360135.1 Pseudanabaenales cyanobacterium
CCGCCTTCAATAGTGAAGTTGTCTACAAAAGTGCTATCGTTAATGACCAACGTGGCTGGACCATCCGGACCAGAGAAGTTGGAAATCGCGCCGCCAGCGGCAAAAGCCGAGTTACCCTCAAAGGTGCTATCGCTAATTTCCAGCGTACCCACGTTAGTAATCGCGCCGCCAGCGGCGCCAGCCTCGTTGTTCTCAAAGGTGCTGTCGTTAATTTCCGCCACGCCAGAGTTGCTGATCGCACCACCGTCAGTGCCAGATGAGTTGCTCTCAAAAGTACTGTCGCTAACTGTTAGGGCGCCGCTGTTGTTAATCGCGCCGCCGAGCCTAGCTTCGTTGCCCACAAAAGTGCTGTCGCTAACGATTAGGGTATCAGTGGTGTCAATGGCGCCGCCAGTATTTGCCTGATTGGTTCCAGCCGCCGAGTTGCCCACAAAAATACTGTCGTCAATGATCGCCGCGCCATCGTTTTTAATCGCACCGCCCGTGAACGCCGAGTTGTTCACAAAGATACTGTCGCTAATTTCCAGCAGGGCGGAGATTTCGTTGCCATCGTCATCGACAGTGTCGAAGCTTGATATGGCGCCGCCGTCAGCCGTCGCCGAGTTGCCTGCAAAAGTACTATCGGTAATTTCTAACGTTCCTCTGTTAGCGATTGCGCCGCCCGTTTCACCCTCGTTATTCACAAACATGCTGTCGCTAATGATTAGGGTATCACCGTTGTCAATCGCACCGCCTGTGTTGACATCATCATCTTCGCCGCCAGTCGCGGAGTTGCCCACAAAAATACTGTCGTCAATGATCGCCGTACCTTCGTTTCTAATCGCGCCGCCCGTGATCGCAGAGTTGTCTATAAAGGTACTGCCGCTAATTTCCAACACGGCTAAGAGCTCGTTACCTTCTCCATCAGTACTGTCAAAACTTAATATGGCGCCGCCGTCAGCAGTCGCGGAGTTGCCCACAAAAATACTATCAGTAATTTCCAGCGTCCCTCTATTGGCGATCGCACCACCAAATTGCCCCTCGTTGTCCACAAAGACGCTATTAGTAATGACTGCCTCGCCAAAGGTGGCGATCGCGCCGCCGCCGCCAGGCACCGAGTTTTCCACGAAGGTGCTGTCGCTAACTATCAGTGTGCCTCCTTCGTTATTAATCGCGCCGCCGCGAGTCCCCTCGTTGCCCACAAAAGTACTCTCAATCACCTCTAGGTAGCCTGAGTTGTAAATGGCACCGCCGCTGTCAAAAAACTCAAAGCCAGCCGAGTTGTTTTCAAAGTCGCTCTCAATCACGACTAGGAAGCCCAAATTGTTGTAAATCGCGCCGCCAGTGCTAGCCGAGTTGCCCGTAAAGGTGCTGTCGACCACTTTTGTCGTCCCTTCATCGCTGGAGATCGCACCGCCCAAGACAGCCAAGTTGTCCTCAAAGTCGCTGTCAATCACTGCTAGCGTACTGGCGTCGTTGGCGATCGCGCCGCCTTCGCCTGCAGACGTGTTGCCAATAAAAGTACTGTCCCTAATGACCGCCTCAGAGAAGAATGGCTCGCCATCTGGATCTACACCGGAGAAGAGGTAAATCGCGCCGCCAATAAAGGAAGCGGAGTTGTTCTCAAAGGTGCTATCGCTAACTTCCAGCACGCCCCTGCTGGCGATCGCGCCGCCAAAGACAGCCGAGTTGTCTTCAAAGAGGCTATCGCTAACGACCATTACGCCAGAATTGGCGATCGCGCCGCCGCCGCTAGAAATAGCCTGGTTGCCGACAAAAACACTGTCAATAATTGCTAGGACGGCGTCTTCTTCGTTGTCAATCGCACCGGCTTGACCCGCCGAATTGTTCTCAAACAGACTGCCAGTAATTGCTAGGACGCCTCCGTTGTAAATGGCGCCGCCGCTGTCTCCAATATCGACGCCAACCGAATTGTCCTCAAAGGCGCTCTCGCTAACTGTCAGCGTCCCTTCGTTGTAAATCGCGCCGCCATTATCAAACGCCGTGTTGTCTTCAAAGACGCTCTCACTAACTACCAGCTCGCCTTCGTTGTAAATCGCGCCGCCAAAGTCAGCCTCTCCTCCGGTAATGGTTAGATTGTAGATTGTGACATCAGCCCCCGCTTCAATGTCAAAAACTCGATCTCCCAGACCTTCTGCATTAATCACAATATCTTCAGAACCATCAATGCCAACAATCGCGACTTCGCCCAAGCCAGCCAAAATATCTAAGTCGCCAGTTGAATTAGCGTCTTCATCAGCGCCAGTTATGCTTAGGTTATAGGTTCCCTCACTGAGCAAGATGACAACCGCTTCATCGGTCGTATTAGCAAAATCAATCGCCTCGCGCAGTGAAGTAAGACCGTCATCAGCGACAATATCTTCAGTGGTGTCGACAGCAATCACCGTGGCGTCTTCTGGGAAAGTGTCGCCCAAACCATAGGCTTCAAGGGTTGAGTCAACTTCAGAAGAGTCCAAAAAAATAGTTTCAGCATCAGAAGTAGTCATCTTGAGTTTCCGATAAATTTTCAACTTTGGTCTGAATTTGTAGGCGCCAACTCAAAGCGGGAAATTTCCCCTAAGCCAGAACTCAGAATACTCTACGGAAGGGCATCGCCCTACAAAAGTCAGAACCCAATCTATAGCTAACTTCTGACTTCTCTCAAGAAACACAATCTGACCTATATGGAAAGACACCGAATGTCGCCAAAATCGAGACCTCGTGTCTTTCCTGCTTTAACGATCAGCAACGCTGTTCGTTGAATGCTCCTAAGTAACTAAATCTAATCCAGGCTAAAAAACCTGTTTGTCGATCAAAAAGTGACAATTTAGCTACTTCCATATTTCACGAACATTGCGGCGCCCGCAGGTAGATTACTTCTGACTTCTTGCCCAGCTAGAATGTTTAGGCTTAAGTGGATACCCTGGTTTCCATCATCATTATTATCACACCGTTCGCGTACTCTGAATCTAAATTTTTCATTGCTACAAACAAGACATGATGAAGCTTACAGTGACTTATATAAATCCTGTATAAATCCTAGATGATTCGTAAATGACAA
>JAKSDM010000314.1 GCA_022360135.1 Pseudanabaenales cyanobacterium
AATCATTGACAAAAATTTCTCTGCAGTGACCCTATTACTAGTTCCACTGAGCTGTGGCGAATAACCTACAAGCTATCAAGAAAAAGAGTCGCCTAGCGCTTAGGTTGATGGGCTGATCTCGCCTGGACTTGAGCAGCAGGCCACTCAGTATCCAATTTTGGCGATAATTCCATTCCAGTTACCCATCATACATACGAAATCGCACTTTGTCCAGGGTCCGTTGTTGAATTCTGTTTCAGCCTGTAATGAATGCAGATTTGGTTTGGTCGGACACAATCAATGATTGGGCGAATATAATAATCTTAAGGATATTTAATCTTTGTTTTACTGCTTCGCTAAAGACCAAGATAAAATGACTGAGTGGCGGTTGCATCTTAATTAGATTCCAATCAGTTCGCATCTATGGGCGAATATTTGGCTGGAGTCTAAATCTTATGTAATTGAGTTATGTATTTTAGGACGGGCAGTAGAGAGTTATGGCGTTGCTGGCGACAGGCAAGAAATTAATTCGTGACTTGGAAAAAACTGGTGCGATAGCGGTTAGGGTTCCTCTAGAAGGAGGGTTCGAAGGTCGATACCAGCGACGCATTCGAGCCAATGGATATGAGACCTTAAATCTAACGGCGAGAGGATTGGGAGACTTATCCGCCTATCTGATGGGGATCCATGGTGTTCGCCCCCCCCACCTTGGCAAGAAAAATATAGGCCAATCCGCCGCTGTAGGCAACACTTACTACATCCCGCCGATTGTCAGTTACCGGCTTGAGCAACTCTCTCCCAAGTCGAAGGGACTGGTGTTGTGGCTGATTGAAGGCAATATTCTTTCGCGACAAGAGTTAGAGTATTTAATTGGCTTACCTGAGCTAGAACCTCGGGTTAAGGTAGTGTTAGAAATTGGCGGCGATCGCGTTTTCAGCTGGAAGCCGTTGAAAGAAGCCCTGGCGGTTGCTTGAAATTTTTTAAAAAGCAGTCGCTAGAGATGATCTCTACAGACCTATAAAGCGACCAGCACCAGGCCAGGTTTGAGCTGAGGTTAAGCCTATTCGTTCTTATTTTTACTTAACAATCAGGATTCATCACTATATCTATCCCTGCTAACAGTCACCGAACCCTACATATGGCCTGTTGATAGTAGAGCATCTTAGGGCGTAGGTTAAGTACGCCAAAAACCGCAAAGATTTTTATCAAGCGGACCCTCGTCATTTTGATTAGAACCCACTAGCATGTAGGGGTGAGTAAATTACGACATCCCCTAACTTCTCTCAATCAAGGTCATTGGTTCAAATTGATCTGTGGGGCAAGTTACCAACACTTGCCAACTGTTCGTAATCTAACCCTAGCTTATGCATTGGCAGGCGCAGATTGTGTTGATGTAGCTGCGGATTCAGCGATTATTGCGGCGGCCAGAGAGGCGTTCTCGGTTGCTCATTATCTGACTCGAACCTCATCCGATTTAAGCGGTCAGGGTTTTGTCAAACCCTGGCTGATGGTCAGTCTAAATGATGGTGAAGATCCGCATTTTCGAAAAGCCGAATTTGATCCCAATCAATGTCCCGCCGATTGTCCTAGGCCTTGCGAAGCCATTTGTCCAGCTCAAGCCATCGTTTTGGAGCCATTGGCAGATGGCTTCTCCGGTGTTTTGCAGGCGCTCTGCTATGGATGCGGTCGTTGCCTACCGATCTGTCCTACTCAGCAGATTTCTACTCGTTCATATGTGTCAACTCCGGCTGCGATCGCACCGCTGATTCTAGAGGGGGTCGACGCTATTGAAATTCATACTCAAGTGGGCCGCCAAGCTGACTTTCAGCGTCTATGGCAAGCGATCAAACCGCAGATAGCTGATCTGAAAGCAATCTCCATCAGCTGTCCGGATGGAGAAGAACTGATTGATTATCTCTGGTCGCTTTACGAAATCATTGGCCCCTTATCAGCTGCTCTACTTTGGCAGACTGACGGTCGTCCTATGAGCGGCGATATTGGCGACGGGACCACCCGAGCGGCCATTAAGCTCAGCCAAAAGGTATTAGCAGCCGACTTACCAGGCTACGTGCAGTTAGCCGGAGGAACCAATCGCTATACAGTTAATAAGCTGACCATATTGGGCCTACTAAAGCCCTTGGGAAAAGGGCAGACTCATATTGGGGGAGCAGCTCAACGACAAACAGTGGCGGGAGTCGCCTATGGCAGCTATGCCCGCACCCTATTAACGCCGCTCTTAGAGCAATTGGAATTGAATTCGATCAGTGACGCCCATCCAACTCTCAATGACCGATCTAACCCAACCGATGAACAGTCTAACCCTCCCAGGAATAGCCCTCTGCTGGTTAATCACACCCCGTCACCCTTAACCCGGCTTGAGGATGCGCCCGATCTTCTCTTCCAAGCAGTCCGCTTAGCTCAATCCTTAGTATTTCAGCTCAAGGGACCCAATCACGGTAGGGTAGAGATTAATCGACCAATCTATTCCTCGGCGAAGCCTATCGGTATCCCTTTACAAAACTAAGCCTACATCTCCTTTCACGAGGTTTCCCTAACTAATTCAGTTACCCCTGAGTTTATAGTGAGTCTCAACCGTAACACCCCCTCTCAACCTGAACCGACACCAGCATCATCCTCAATGGGTGGTTTAACCCCAACTGATAACAGGCAGATGGCTGATGATCTACGCCAACTCTTGGCGATTCTGCCGATTCATATTTGTCAACAGCTTGAACAACATCTGCAACGAAATCAGCTGGTTGAGGTCGTACTGGATTTAGGACGACGTCCCGAAGCTCGTTTCCCATGCAGGGCGGAATATCTATCGGATCGGGTAATTGTTCGCGCTGATTTGCAGTGCTGTATCGATCGAGTGGGCAAATTTAGTGCGGATAATCGAGCTGGTATTGAACAAACCCTTCATCGTATTAGCGCCATCCGCAACCGTTCAGGAGAAATCATCGGGTTAACTTGCCGGGTAGGTCGAGCCATATTTGGCACTATTGGAATGATTCGGGACTTGGTGGAAACGGGTCAGTCCATTCTCTTGTTAGGCCGACCTGGGGTGGGTAAGACAACGGCGCTGCGAGAAATTGCCCGGGTGCTAGCAGATGATTTGCATAAACGGGTTGTGATCATTGACACTTCGAATGAAATTGCCGGGGATGGCGATATTCCCCATCCGGCGATCGGTCGGGCCCGTCGGATGCAAGTCGCACATCCTGAGCTACAACATCAAGTCATGATTGAAGCGGTGGAAAACCACATGCCCGAAGTGATTGTAATTGATGAAATTGGCACCGAACTAGAAGCGCTCGCCGCTCGCACCATTGCCGAGCGAGGAGTCCAGCTGGTGGGCACAGCCCATGGGAATCGGATTGAAAATCTGATTAAAAACCCCACCCTCTCTGATCTGGTAGGGGGAATTCAGTCGGTCACCTTGGGGGATGAAGAAGCCAGACGCCGAGGTAGTCAGAAAAGTGTACTCGAGCGCAAGGCGCCGCCCACCTTCGATATTGCAGTAGAAATGTTGGAGCAGCAGCGTTGGGTGATTCATGAAAGCGTTTCCGAAACAGTAGACAGCCTTTTGAGGGGGCGGCAACCTAATCTGCAGGTGAGAACGGTTGGGGAAAACGGCAAGGTTAAGATTACCCACGAACTGTCAAGCTCTACAGATGTGTCACTCGCCACTCGATCACGGCCAAATGGGGGATGGCGAGCTTCCGGCCACATGGCTCCTCTGCCTAAGGATAATCGGACTGCCACGGATGCGTCCCTCTCAAACCTTAGACAAAGCCAGCCCCTCTCCTCAGACCAGCAGCATTTCCAGGCGTTGCTCGATCACTCTTTTCGGGAAGACGCCTCAGTGCAAACCTCACCGATCTTAGGCAGTTTAGAGCCGTCATCTCAAACCATAGGTCCTAACGGTGAGGATATTCTGCGAGTTTATCCCTATGGAATTAGTCGTCATCAGATTGAGCAAATCATTCGCACCCTTGTCCTTCCTGTGACATTGACCAAGGATTTAGATACGGCGGATGTAATACTGTCAGTCCGCTCCCATGTCAAAAATCACTCCAAATTGCGATATATCGCTAAGGCTCGGCAGATTCCTATTCATACTGTCAAGTCAAATAGTGCGCCGCAAATTATTCGGGCGCTTCAGCGGTTGTTAGATATGGATGATACCCATATGCCCGCTTCGGTCAACCTAGAGTTATTCTCTCGCAGTGGCGCTGATGATGAATTGGAGGCTCTAGAAGAAGCCAGACTTGCCGTGGAACAGATTGTCATCCCTAAGGGACAGCCTGTCGAGTTACTCCCCCGTTCAGCCAAAGTGCGTAAAATGCAACATGAATTGGCTGAACACTATCGTTTAAAATCCTCCAGTTTTGGCGATGAACCCAACCGACGTCTCCGTATCTATCCGGCTTGAAAGTCAGTTTTATAGTTGCACTGCTCAAGATAAGATGACTTAGAGGTATTCACATCAAGTGGAAAATTCTCTCTGGGAAAGAACTCAGGAGTCAGAATCCAGAATCTAGACCATACCTGGCTCCTTTCTCCTATAGGCTATGCACTTCTGGGAGATTATCTTCGCCTAGCCAGAAGATTCCTGTTTAAGTGGATACTGGATTTCTAAGGATCATAAGTACTTGCGCAGTGAAATTTACAGATTGGGTTACGGTATTAAGAGGGTTTCAGCGACTTTTTTCTGTAATTAATTCTGCCTACCTACTTACTTAACTTAGACGCATTGCAGGTTTTGAGTTTCCACACCGGTAGAGATTTAGCATCATTCAAAAAGTTTTATGAAAAGCATCTTGTCTCGTCTATTTGCACTTGTCCTGATTTGGATTGTTGGAGTAACTAGTCTGACCGGCTGTAGCTTCGGATCCAAAGGCAGCCTATCGGGAGACTACCGTCAAGACACCTTGGCGATTGTCAACGGCCTTAGGAATGCAATTGAGCTTCCCGATGATTCGCCTGCTAAAGCTAGCGCTCAAGAGCAAACCAAACAAATCATTTATGAATATGCTTCCCGATATCGTCGCGATAAGTCAGTCTCAAATTTGAGTTCCTACACTACTATTCGGACAGCCTTGAACGCCCTAGCGGGACATTACAGTTCTTACCCCAATCGGCCTATTCCTAAAAAGCTGAAAGCGAGGCTGGAACAGGAACTGAAGCAAGTGGAGGGGGCCTTAAGACGAAACAATTAGGGGTGCTTTAGCCTGAGTCATTTATGATTAGCTCGCCATAGAGTCTATGGCGAGTTTTATTGTAGTTTGACTATTTTCCTGAAAATTTGATAGTATGATGTGTCGGTAGTAAGCAGAATTTGGGCATGAAGGTCCGCGCATCTGTTCGTAAAATTTGTGAGAAATGCCGTATTATTCGTCGTCGGGGACGAGTAGTCGTGATCTGCTCTAATCCAAAGCATAAGCAGCGACAGGGTTAGGAGAAGAAAGCAGGCGTTCTTTTAGCATCTTCCTACAAAAATCAGGTAAGCGCCGGTTGAGCGCTAGTGATGATGTAGGCAAGTTTTCTTAAGGGTAAGGTAGAGTTAGGGAGAAAAACCTTTGGCACGCATAGCAGGCGTTGACCTTCCTCGGGATAAACGCATTGAGATTGGTTTGACATACATTTTCGGAATAGGGTTGAGTCGTTCGCAGGAGATTCTCAGGAAGACTGGCGTCAATCCAGATATTCGAGTTAAGAATCTTTCAGACGAGGATGTCGCAAAGCTTAGAGATGTTGTTGAGACTGACTATCAGGTTGAGGGTGACCTGAGGCGTTGGCAAAACATGAACATTAAGCGGCTGATGGACATCGGCACTTATCGAGGACGTCGCCATAGGGCTGGATTGCCGGTTAGGGGACAGCGCACCCGCACAAATGCTCGAACCCGTCGGGGTATTCGCCGCACCGTTGCAGGTAAGAAGAAAGCAGCGGCTAAGAAGTAGCCTGCCTTTTGGCGCCAAACTTAATTTCTATTTTTGTTTTGGCATTCGAGTTAACGTCTGCATACAGAATTTGATGACTGTGTTGCATGTTTTCTACATTGCTGAGGAGGTTAACGTTTGCGCCTGCAGGATATCGCTCTGATTGTTCAGCCTTTAGTTCCTCAATTTAGGTATTGATAGGCAATGCAAGGATTAGTTGAAGAGACTTGATAATTATGGCCAAACCAACCAAGAAAATAGGAGCCCGCAAGCAAAAGAAACACGTCCCGAGTGGTGTAGCCCATATCCAATCGACATTCAACAACACTATCGTGACTATCACAGATATCAATGGCGAGACGGTTTCTTGGGCGTCTGCTGGTTCTAGTGGATTCAAAGGAGCCAAGAAGGGAACTCCTTTCGCGGCTCAAACAGCAGCAGACGGTGCAGCTCGTCGGGCAATTGATCAGGGGATGCGACAAATTGAAGTGATGGTTAGTGGGCCAGGGGCTGGTCGGGAAACTGCAATCCGCGCCCTCCAAGGCGCTGGCTTGGAGATCACATTAATTCGTGATGTCACCCCTATTCCACACAATGGGTGTCGTCCACCCAAGCGGCGGCGTGTTTAGATTCCGTTGTTTAGACTAGAATTAAGCTTTATTTTAAGCATGACTGTCTTTCTCATAAACGTGAGGTTTCTCATATAGTCTAGGGGAAAAAGTTTAAGTGGATGGTAGCCTTTCTAGGCTATGTAGGCTCATGGTTAGACCTCATATATAGGTTCAGGGGCGTTTTTGAAGATTAAGCGATTTAGCTTGACTAAGCAGAAAAGGGAAGGGAGGTCGCGCGGTGGCGCAGTTTCAGGTGGAGTGTGTAGAATCCATTATCGAGGATGATCAAAGCCAGTATAGTCGATTTGTACTGGAGCCTTTGGAGCGGAGTCAGGGGAGTACAGTAGGCAATGCTCTGCGGCGAGTTCTGCTATCTAATTTAGAAGGTGTCGCCATCACAGCCGTCCGTGTTGCGGGAGCCACCCATGAGTTCTCCACTATTCCAGGGGTGAGGGAGGATGTGCTGGATATCCTTCTAAATATGAAGGAAATCGTCCTGAAGAGCTACTCCAGTCAGCCTCAGATTGGCCGCATGATGGTTCAGGGGCCTGCAATGGTTACAGCAGCTCACTTTGAACTGCCCTCCGAAGTAGAGTTAGTCAATCCTGATCAATATGTCGCTACGGTTGCCGAAGGTCATACTTTAGAGATGGAGTTCCGGATTGAACGAGGCCGAGGCTATCGATCGGTTGACCGTAATCGTGATGAGACGGCTGCACTGGATTTCATGCAAATTGACTCCATTTTCATGCCAGTGCGTAAGGTAAATTATTCTGTCGAGGATGCCCTAGTGGGGGGGGCGTTGGAAAAAGATCGCTTGGTGATGGAGATTTGGACAAACGGCAGCTTTACGCCTCAGGAGGCGATGAGTCAAGCGGCCGCTATTCTAGTCGATCTCTTTAATCCACTGAAGGATATTACCCTTGAACCGACACGGGATGAGGAGAAAGAAAGCGAGGATCCCACCAATCAAATTCCAATTGAGGAGCTACAGCTTTCGGTGCGTGCTTACAACTGCTTAAAGCGGGCTCAGATTAATTCAGTGTCGGATCTTTTGGACTATAGTCAGGAAGATCTCTTAGAAATTAAAAACTTTGGTCAAAAGTCGGCGGAAGAGGTGATCGAGGCGCTTCAACAGCGCTTAGGCATTACTCTACCGTTGGAGAAGCCGGCGAAGACCCCTTAGGTTTTCATATCCCCGATGTCATTTGACTGGGGGACTTGATCCCGAAGCAAAACGCCGCTTCGGGTTTTTGCTGTCCAATACCTGTCTGAAATTTAGGGAATTACTATGCGCCATCGTTGTCGTGTTCCTCAACTTGGCAAACCTGCCGACCAACGTCGAGCTCTCCTCAGAGCTTTGACCACTGAACTGATTCGTAATGGTCGAATTACCACTACTAAAGCTAGAGCTAAGGCAATTCGCCCTGAGGTGGATCGGATGATTACCTTAGCTAAAGATGGCTCTCTCGCCGCCCGTCGTAAAGCATTAGGATATCTCTACGATAAGCAGCTCGTGCATGCTTTGTTTGAACAAGTCCCTGATCGCTATGGCGATCGCGCCGGTGGATACACCCGGGTGCTGCGAACCGTCAGCCGTCGTGGCGACAATGCTGAAATGGCCATTATCGAATTGACCTAGGAGAGCAAAGACCTTGGGTTGTCATTAGCGATGTCCACAACTCCGCCTACCCTAACGGAACCGCTCCAATCCGGTAAAACCGGGAATTGGGGTAAATCCCAACGGATTGCTCTGGTGATTCAGTACCTGGGCACCCATTTTCATGGCTGGCAGCGACAGCTGAATCAGAGGACTGTTCAAGGTGATATTGAAAAGGTTCTGGCGTCCGTGCTAGGGCGCTCCGTCACACTACATGGGGCTGGTCGAACAGATGCAGGGGTTCATGCGGCGGCTCAAACCGCTCATTTTGATGCGCCCTCTATGATTCCGGCTCATCGGTGGGCCAATATTCTCAATCATCGACTTCCCTCCGATATTCTAGTTCGAGCCTCTGCCCGGGTGGATTTTAACTGGCATGCTCAATTTTCTGCTCAATGGCGGCGATATCGCTATACCCTCTATACAGATAGCTACCCTAACCTATTTATTCGCCATTTTGCTTGGCATTATTATTATGATTTCCTAGATGAAGCCAACATCCAGGCAGCCCTTGAGCCTTTGCTTGGCCGCCACGACTTAACTGCTTTCCGTCGAGCCGGATCCAGTCGGGCTCATTCTTGGGTTGACGTGCAAGCGGCTGAATGCCTTCGGCGTGGTTCCTTCCTTCAGATAGAGTTGCAAGCGAATGGATTCCTGTATGGGATGGTTCGTTTGATGATGGGGCTTTTGGTACAGGTCGGGCGCGGAGAACGGTCTCCGGATGAATTTACTCAACTCTGGCAAACCCAGCGTCGGGATCAGGTTAAATATGCGGCTCCGGCCCATGGTTTATGCCTGTTGCGGGTAGGTTACCCAGACTACCCATTTGCTCCGGAGGTTTGGTTTGATACTCAACCCCACTTTCTTTTGCCAACGGCGGCTGAACTAACTGCTGTATGAGTGGGTGTATTTTTTGTCTTGATCGATTTTGGTGATGACCCTTCACGGAACTTCCTATGGAAAAAACCTACCTACCTACCCAAGATACTATTGAGCGCAATTGGTATGTCGTTGACGCCGCCAATCAGCGTTTAGGCCGCCTGGCCAGTGAAATTGCTAAAGTTTTGCGGGGTAAGAATAAACCGACCTATACTCCCCATATGGACACGGGGGACTTCGTCATTATCGTCAACGCTGAACAGGTGGATGTCACTGGCAAAAAGCGGAGTGAAAAGTTGTATCGTCGTCATTCTGGGCGTCCCGGGGGGATGAAGACTGAAACCTTTGCTCAATTACAAGCCCGCATTCCCGAGCGGATTATTGAGCAGGCCGTACGCCGAATGCTGCCGAAAAATGCTTTGGGGCGAAAGCTGTTCACCAAGCTGAAAGTGTATGCCGGGCCTGAGCATCCTCATCAAGCTCAGCGGCCCCAATCCTTGATTATTGAAACAATTCCAGGAGCACAGAAGTAATGCAAGCCTTAGAAAAAACTGATCGGGTGGTTTATTGGGGAACAGGTCGTCGTAAGTCAGCGGTGGCTCGCGTTCGGCTAGTCCCTGGCGATGGTCGCCTGACCATCAATGGCAAGCCCGGAGAAACCCACCTCCAGTTCAACCCCAGTTATTTGAGCGTAACGAAAGCGCCTTTGGAAACCCTGGGACTTGAAAATGATTACAATATCCTGGTGAATGTCCGAGGCGGTGGGCTAACAGGGCAAGCTGACGCCATTCGCTTAGGAGTCGCCCGAGCCCTTTGTGAACTTGACCCAGATAACCGTAAACCCCTTAAGTTAGAGGGATACCTGACTCGCGATCCTCGCGCTAAAGAGCGCCGAAAATATGGCTTGAAGAAAGCTCGAAAAGCTCCTCAATACTCAAAACGGTAGTTGTTGGCGTCTTTGGCTATTCGCTTATCAGCGTTTAGTTTAGTTTGTAAGCGATGAGGAGTTGGGGAGCTAGACTAAAGTCTTTTCCCTGTTCCCTGTCACCTATTCCCTAAGTGCTAACTGCTAATCCCTAACCGCTAAAAGCTAGAATTTGAGTAAAATTTAGTAAGCTCACGTATCACAACCCAAAACCATGGCTAAACCTGACATTCACCCCACTTGGCATCCAGACGCCAAGGTTTACTGCGACGGTAAATTGATTATGACGGTGGGTTCCACCAAACCGGAACTCCATGTTGATGTGTGGTCTGGAAATCATCCCTTTTACACCGGAACCCAGAAGATTATTGATACAGAAGGTCGTGTAGAACGTTTCTTGCGGAAATACGGCATGATGGACAGCAGTACGAAGAAGGAAGAATCTTCGGATAATTAGTGCGGCGATCGCACTTTTTAAAGATCCCGAGTGGTTGATTGGATTACTCAATAGTTCTCAGTATCCGTTTACCTTTGCATGTGCGCTTCACTCTCCCTCTTCTATAAGAGGTCTTCAATATCCCAGCGAAGAATGGTTTATATTAATCATTCCCAGCTATTTTCCTGACCCAACCTGTGCTGTCCTATGGCTGAAATCTATCTGCTGGAAAAACTGAAGTCGGTTGAGCAAACCTTTGAGGAGCTGACCCGTCGTTTAGCAGATCCGGATGTCGCCAAAG
>JAKSDM010001134.1 GCA_022360135.1 Pseudanabaenales cyanobacterium
GGCGCAACATGTGATGGTTCATCGACGTAGAGAGTAAACCAGGGCATACTACGTTTAGGGTGTGGTTACCGATTGAATAATCCAATTTGGCTTGGAGAAATTTAATGGGTAAAGGAACGATTGTCTGTGTTGATGATCAACGCTTGGTGCTGATTAGTCTGCGAGATCAGCTGACTCGCCTGTTAGCAGGGGATTTCGATATTGAATTGGCGGAAAGTGGAGAGGAAGCCCTGGAGTTGTTTGCTGAACTCGAACAAGCCCAGGTGGAAATTCCATTAGTGATTTGTGATCAACTCATGCCCAAAATGAGTGGAGATGAGTTGTTAACTCGGATTCATAGGAAGTATCCCAAAACCCTAAAAATTCTCTTAACCGGACAAGTTAGCCTGAAAGCTGTTGTCAATGCCATCAACTCCGCCAATCTTTATCGTTACATCGCCAAACCTTGGGATGAGACAGACTTCAACTTGACCGTCAGAGAAGCTCTCCGCAGCTATGGTCAGGACAAGCAACTCACCCAGCAAAATGAAGCCCTGCGTAAAGCCAATCAAAACTTAGAACAATTGAACGCCTCTTTAGAACAAAAAGTGGCTGAGCGGACCACCGAACTCATCGAAGCGAATAAAAGCCTCCAACAGGCTAAAGAATCCGCCGAAGTCGCTAACCGCGCCAAGAGCATCTTTCTGGCTAACATGAGCCATGAATTGCGCACCCCTTTAAACGCCATCTTGGGGTTCTCTCAACTCATGAGTCATGATTCATGCCTCAATCCAGAACAGCGCACCAATCTGGACATTATTAACCGCAGTGGGAAGAACCTATTGGAACTGATCAATGATGTGCTGGAAATGTCAAAAATCGAAGCGGGTAGAGTCAAACTCAATCAGACCAGTTTCGATCTCTATCACCTGCTAAATAGCCTGCAGGAAATGCTGCATCTGAAAGCTGCTGACAAACAACTCACACTGATCTTCAGACGTGATCCAAACCTGCCCCAGTACATTACTGCCGACGAAGGCAAACTGCGTCAGGTTTTGGTTAATCTCCTCGGCAATGCAATTAAGTTTACTGCTAAGGGAAGTGTTACACTGCGCGTGATGATCGGGGGACAGGGGACAGGGGACAGGGAGATGGGGGAGATGGGGGAGAAAATAGCCGAGCAGGCTAAATCTAAAATCCAGAATCCAAAATCCAAAATCTCCACACCCCTAGCCCTTCTATTCGAAATAGAAGACACTGGACCCGGTATTCTGCCAGAAGACATTGAGAATTTGTTTAAGAGCTTTGCCCAAACTGATGTCGGTCGGCGATCGCAAGAGGGAACCGGATTGGGATTAGCCATTAGCCGCAAGTTTGTCAACTTGATGGGCGGAGATATCCAGATTCACAGTGTAATTGGACTGGGAAGCCGATTCAGGTTTAACATTCAAGCCCATTTGTCAAGAGCCGAGAACTTGCCTCGCCAGCCAATCCATCAGCGAATTCTTGGTTTAGCGCCAGACCAACCCGTATATCGGCTGCTGATCGTAGAAGACAACTGGGAAAACAGTCTACTATTGACCAGGCTGTTGACATCGCTTGGATTTGACGTCCGTGAAGCCAAAAATGGGCAAGAGGGTATTGCTTTGTGGGAAAGCTGGAACCCCCATTTGATTTTTATGGATATGCGCATGCCTGTGATCAATGGCTACGAAGCGACCCAAC
>JAKSDM010001194.1 GCA_022360135.1 Pseudanabaenales cyanobacterium
AGCGGCTGACGCTCAGCAATCTCGCCTTGGCTATTGATTGTCACTACCTCATATTTGGAACCCTTGAGAAATCAATCTAATATCTCAAGGCTCTTTGTTTAGCAATCTCCATATTGCGCTGATATTCAACTATTTTTGCCTGAGCCGTCTCATAGTTTGAGTAATCTTCGGGGATGGTCTTCAGCAAGGCGATCGCATCGCCCCAGAAGGCGGTGACTTGGTTCCAATCCTCGGCCGTTTGAGCCAACCCAGCTTGCTGACCGGCTGTCTCAGCAATCCTAACGGCTTGCTGCCAAGAGGCGTGTTCTACCCGTTGCTGGGCAATCGCTTGATATTGTTGGTACTCTGCTACTTTTTGAAGGGCTTTGTTGTAAGCGTCTGAGTCGCTCTGGGGAGTATCATCCAAAAGCTCAATGGCTTTCCCCCATTCGTTTGTAACCTGCTGCCAGTCTTCCTGAGATTGAGCGGACTGGGCTAGCGTCGCCGCCTTATTACCCCGCACTAATGCCTGCCGATAGAGGGTGGCTGAGGCCGCCGGAGAGATAGCCGCTGGTTGAGCCTCGGAGGGGGTCGTCGGCTGTCCTGAGGGGGTTGCCGCTGATGATTCTGGCGTTGTGTCTGAGGGCTCCGACGAGGTGGCGACAGGGGATCGGGGTTCAGTTTTAGCGACTCTGAAAGCCCTGAAACCGATTACTACAGCGACAATAGCGCATAGGGCGATCGCGGTTGGAACAATCCATTTCAGGCCCATTCCAGTGGAGGATTGATCGACAGATTCAACCGAATCCGATTCGAACAGAGGTTGATTAGCCCCCGTAGAGACCGTCAACTCATCTTTTAAATCATTAGACAACTGATCAGACAGGCTTGGGCCTGCCGTCGCAGCCGCATTGAGTTCAGACGAAATTGGCTCAGGTCTAGAAGGAGCCTCTAACTCATCCACTAAATCATCAGATAAACTTGGGCCTGCTATTTCATCCTCATTGAGTTCAAACGAAATTGGCTCAGATTCGGGCAGCTTTTCTAAGTTATCGAGGTCATCCAATAGTGGAGCAGATAGGTTAGAGGCTGTAGAGCTATCCTCATCAAGGTCCAATGAAAGCAAGTCAGATTCAGGCAGCCTCGCTAAGGGGTCATTAGAGTTATCGGATAGTTGAGCAGGCAGGCTTGGGGGGTTAGCTCCATCCTCATCAAGGTCAAGCGCCAGAAAGTCTAAGTCAGATTCAGGCAGCTCTGCTAAATCATCCAGGTCATCGGATAGTTGATCAGACAGACTTGGGGTTTCAATCTCATCATCCAGGTCAAACGACAGTAAGTCAGATTCAGGCAGATTCGCTAAATCTTCAAAGTCATCAAATACTTGATCGTACAGGCTAGAGGCATCCTCTTCACGATCAAGATCAAATGAAACTAAGTCAGACTTAGGGCGGGCCTCTAACTCGTCTGTGAGATCACGGAATGGCTGATCAGATAGGGTTTGAGCTTCAACCTGACCGAACTCTGAAGCAAAGGGGGATGGCGGAAGGTCAGATGGGGGAGTCTGTTGACTAGCGGAATCAGCCGCTGAAGCATTAGAAACATTAGCAGCATTAGACGATAGAAAAGAGGGGGGCGGGGGGGGCGGCTGTAAGTTAGAAATTGAAGCTGAGGGAGAATGACTGGGGAGGGGATTAGGGAAAAACTTGCGTTCAATAAATCCTTCAACCCTAGTGGTATCTTCATTTCGCAGCTGTAGCGATTGCTGAAAGCGCTGCAATTCATTCCGAGTGTCGGAGCTAACTTTTCCTTCTCGGCGAACGGCTTCTAGAAAAACTCGCCCATATCGCTCTAATTTTTTCTGGTATTTCTGATAAGGATTGAGAACTTCAGCTTCGATCACCGCTGTTTGCTCAGGGGCAAGGTCTAATTCGTTTCGCAGAGCGTCAAGCACTTGGCGACCGTTGTCTGAGATTTTACCTCGATTGGCGAAGCGTTCCACTTCCTTGCGATACCTGAGCTTTGGATCGTTGACCAGAGCTTTGGCCAAAATGATCTTAGCCCTTATCTGTTCCGCAAAGATTTTAGGCTGCATGGCAGGAGACATTTCCTGGACTCTTTGGCGGGCGTAGTCATGCAGTTCATCAATGGCGATCGCGCCATCGTTATCGCTGTCAGCAGTTCCAGTTTCAATCCCTTCCACCAGGTAGCGAGTGTAGACTGAGAGCTCTTCCCCTTCTTGCTCCAAGGTATCCTGAGTAGAGGTTGAAGCGGTTAGAATCACCCGTCTTTTACCGCCCAGTTGCGCTTCCACATCCACAAAGTTATCGGTTTTGACGGTCACATTGTCTGCACAGGTCATATTAAAGCCGCAATCAAGCACCATCACTTGTTGATTACAGCGGCTTTTGTTCATAATTTCCTGAATAAAACTGGCAGGAAATGCGGTTGCCCTGAGCAGTCCCCCCGTAGAATCCTTGCGGGTGTAGCGAGTGGCGAAATAAAGTCTGCCATTTTCATCCTTCAGCCCATGACCTGAGAAAAATAGTAGCGCTAGGTCATCTTCCGCAAGGTTTGAAAATAGGGTCTCAATGGCGTCCTGCATCGCCATAGGGGTAGGATTGATGAGCGTCTTCACCGGCTCAAAGCCACCCATCTCTGGATGCTGCAAAACTCGCTGCATCGCTGTAACATTGCCAACAGCACTCGGGAGTGCAGTCAAACCGGGTTCATGCTGACTGACTCC